>DASQCM010000023.1:0-3543 GCA_035634675.1 Gaiellaceae bacterium | reverse complement strand
CCTCGCGCTGCGCCAGGCGGGCTTCGCGCCGGTGGTTGCGTCGATGGGCACGGCGCTCACCGAGGCGCAGCTGCGCGAGCTTACCCGGCTGACGAAGCGCCTCTTCCTCTGCTTCGACGCCGACGCCGCCGGCCAGGACGCGACGCTGCGTGGGATGGAGCTTGCGGTGCGCGACGGGTTCACTGTCCGGGTCGTGGCGCTGCCGCCGGGAACCGATCCCGCGGACGATCCCGATGCCTTCCGGGAGCGGCTCGCATCGCCCGTCAGCTACCCGGTGCATCGCGTACGGCTCGAGCACGCGCGCGCGAGTGACCGCGAGAGCGCCTTCACCACGATCCGCAGTTTTCTCACGTCGCTCCCCGACTCGCCCGAGCGGCTGGACGCGATCCGGCTCGCGGCCGATCTCCTCGACCTGCCGCCCGAGACGCAGGCCCGCCTCGTGCCCTCGCGGGGCAGTGCGAGCACCGCGGACCTCGTGTCGCCGAGGCTCCTGGACGCTGGCACGCGGCTTGAGCGCAGCGCTCTCGCGGGCGTGGCGGCGCACGAGTCGTTGCTGCCGGAGCTGGAGCTGCTCGGCCCGGAGCACTTCGACGACGAGCTGCACCGACGGGCACGGGCGTACCTGCTCGGACAGGATCAGGCCGACGACGAGCTGACGGCGCTGCTCGCCGAGCTGTACGCGCTGCGGGACGAGGACGAGATCACCCTCGAGACGGCGAGCCAGCTCCTCCTCCGCCTGCGCGAGCGCGCGGTGGAGCGCGAGCTCGCGAAAGCCTCCGGCGATCGGCTGGTCGAGCTCCAGCAGCGCCTCTCGGCTCTCCGGGAGGAGATCAGAGCCTTCGCCTGACGGCGGGCTACAATTGCCGCCGCCGATTCCCCGGTAGCTCAATTGGCAGAGCATCCGGCTGTTAACCGGAGGGTTGTTGGTTCGAGTCCAACCCGGGGAGCTCACGACCGCGCCGAGGTCTGAAAGACTCGAGTGATGAGCCAGCTGGGCGAGATGCGGAAGCACGCTGGAGGGCTCTACCGAAAAGCGCTCCGTCGAGGAGCGAGACCGGTCGAGAAGCTCGAGGCCGAAGCCGAGCACCTGCACGACATCGAGCAGCGCGGCGAGTCGGGCGCGACTCCGTTCATTGCGATCGGCGGTCTGATCCTGTTTCTGCTGCCGATCTTCCTCGTCATGCTCGGTCTCGCGTTCGCGGCCTACTACCTGGCCGCGTAGGCCGCTAGTCTCCGCCCTCGTGCCGGATCTGCGGTCTCGCTTCGACGATCTTCTGCGGCGTCTCGGCGCAATCTCCGACCTCGCGCGCGCCTCTTCGCTCCTGAGCTGGGACGAGGAGACGAAGATGCCGCCGCTCGGCGCGGCCGCACGGGCGGAGCAGAGGGCGACGCTCGCGCGGATAGCCCACGAGCTCGGCACGGCGCCGGAGCTCGGCGCGCTCCTCGAGGAGCTGCGGGAGCTCGAGGAGGACAGCGATCCGGAGTCGTTCGAGGCGAGCGTCATCAGGGTCACGCGCCGCGACTACGAGAAGGCGCGCCGCGTCCCGAGCGAGCTGGAGGCAGAGATGACGCGCGCCGGGTCGCTCGGCTACCGGGCGTGGCTCGAGGCTCGCGAGGCCCTCGACTTCGCGCCCCTGCTCCCGCACCTTGAGCGGCGGCTCGCCCTCATCCAAGAGTACGTCGCATGCCACGAGCCCTACGACGACGCCTACGACGTCCTGCTCGACGACCACGAGCCCGGCATGCGGACCGCCGACGTCGAGGCGGTCTTCGCACGGCTCAAGGACGAGCTCGTGCCACTCGTCGCGGGCATCCGCGAGCCCGTCGACGACTCGTGCCTCCGCGGCGACTTCGCACCGGGTCCGCAGCGGGACTTCTCCCTCGAGGTGCTCACGCGGTGGGGGATGGACGACCAGGCATGGCGACTCGACGACACCGTCCATCCGTTCGCAACCGCCATCTCGCACGGGGACATCCGGATCACGGCACGCTTCCCGCGCGAGAACCTGAGCGGGATCCTCTCGTGCCTGCACGAGTTCGGGCACGGCCTCTACGAGCGCCAGGTCGACGAGCGGTACGAGCGCACGCCGCTGCAGCGAGGCGCCTCGTCCTCCTTCCACGAGTCGCAGAGCCGGCTCTGGGAGAACATCGTGGGCCGCCGGCTCTCGACGTGGCGCTTCTTCTATCCGCGACTCCGGGAGAGATTCCCGGAGCAGTTCGGGGAGGTGCCGCTCGAGGACTTCCATCGCGCGATCAACCGCGTCGCGCCGAGCCTGATCCGCGTGGACGCCGACGAGGTCACCTATCCGTTGCACATCGTCCTCCGCTTCGAGCTCGAGCGGGAGATGCTCGCGGGGGAGGTCGCTCCCGCCGACCTGCCGGCGGCGTTCGACGCGAAGCTCCGCAACTACCTGGGCATCGAGCCGTCCGGGGTCCTCGACGGCGTGCTCCAGGACGTCCACTGGGCAGACTCGAACTTCGGCTACTTCCCCACGTACGCGCTCGGGAGCGTGATCGGCGTCCAGCTCTGGGAGCGTGCGGAGGACGAGCTTGGCGATCTCGACGCCGAGTTCGAGCGCGGCGAGTTCGCCTCTCTCCGCGAGTGGCTGCGCGAGCGGGTACACCGCTGGGGGCGTGCGTTCGAGCCGCCGGAGCTGCTCGCGCGCGTCGTCGGCGGGCCGCTAGCCCCGGAGCCGTATCTCGCGTACCTGCGTGCGAAGGTCGAGGCGCTCGAGCGTTAGCTGTTGCGGCGCTCGCGGTCGTCGATCGTGGGCAGGTTGGCGAGGTCTCGCTCGACGCTCGCCGCGAACTCGTCGGCCTCGTCGTCGCGCTGGACGAGGCGGAGGCTTGCCTTGCGCCGGGCGCGTTCCCGGCGGCGTCGCGAGTCAGCCCCGAATCGCTCTCCCAGCCGGGGCCATTCAGCGGCCGCGACGAGCACGACGGCGACCGCGAGCAAGGCGATGTACAGCCAGCCCACGTCGCGAGTCTACCGCAGCGCTACGGACTCGGAATCTAAGGATTCGGTTGCAAGGGCGAGCCTGAGTCTGCGCGGTGCTTGAGCCACTCGGTGCGTAGCTCGCGGGTTCGCTCTTCCAGCCCGTCGATCAGCCGGCGCGCCTCCTGGCGCTCCTGCGAGAGCGCCTCGACGCGGCGCACCTCGGCTGCGATCTCGGTGAGCGGGCTCGCCGGATCCGCGTTGAGCTTCGTGAGCCGTTCCTCGGAGGAGCGGAGCTGCGCGTCGGTGGCGCGCAGCCAACCTTCTGCCTCCTCGGCCAGCCCCCGGAGTTCGCTCTCGGACGCCACCTCGCCGCCGACGACCTCGCGCAGGCGGGTCGTCAGGGCGAGATCGAGCTGGTGGGAAACGCGGTTCACCGGGCGGACCGGAGACTGACAGATCTCGGCTAGCCGCGGCGCAGCGTCACGGTCGTGCGGAGGGTCCGCGTGTTCGGGAGGACGGGACCGACGTCCTCCATGTTCTTCGCCTCCTGGTAATCCGACGCTGTGACGACCACGTGCGCCTTGCCCGGCCGTAACTTCGCCGTC
>DASQCM010000022.1:0-2137 GCA_035634675.1 Gaiellaceae bacterium | reverse complement strand
GTCCGGACGACCGCCTCCTGCCCGACGACCTCCGCGAAGGTCTGGGGACGGTACTTGCGGTAGAGCGCAGCCACCGGACGATTCAAGCAGATGGCGCGCAAAGCCTTGCGCCCGTCGCCGCGCCCGACATGCGCGGGCGCGGCACCGGCGCACGCCGTCAGGAGGCGAGCGGCGAAGCCGCTCGCACCGAGCGAGCGGAAAGCGGAGCCGAAGGCAAAGCGGGCGAAGCGGGCAAACAGGCCAGGCACACCGCACACCTGGGAGTAACTACTTAGCGCTGCTTCCTCCCGGATCTGACGCGGTTCGCAGGCTCCCACTGCACGGGGCCTGGCCCGGGGCGAGTGTAGCCTCCGGCCTCATGCCGGACGACGCGCGCCATGCGTTGCTGACCAGGTTCTTCGACCACGCGCCGATGTTCCCCCCGGCGAGCCTCCCGCCGGCGGAGGCGCTCGCCGAGGATCGCCGCGCCCGCGAGAGCGAGAATGCGTGGATGCTCGGCCGGCTCGTCTGGCCGGCGGCGCAGCTCTCCGAACTGCCGCAGGAGGAGAGCCGGGCGCTCGCTGTCGTGGATCGGAGCACCGAGCGTCAGGACGAGGCGGTGTATCTCGAGGGCGTGCCGCTCGACGAGGTGGCGGCGCGCGGGCTGCGCGCGAAGATCCGCTGCGGCGGCGAACGGGTGCCGACGGTGGAGGAGGTCGCCGACTTCGTTCGCGGCTGCCGGTCGCGCGGGCTGGTCTTCAAGGCTACGGCCGGCCTCCACCACGCATACCCGACAGCCAACGGCGAGCACGGTTTCCTGAACCTCCTCGCGGCGGCAGTCTTCGGTAACGAAGAGGAGGCGCTCAGGGAGCGGCCGCGCGCGTTCGCGCTCGACGCTGTCTCGTTCCGCTGGCGCGACCAGGAAGCCGCGCCGGCTCGGCTCGCAGACGTCCGCGGCGCGCTCTTCCACTCGATCGGGACGTGTTCTTTCTTCGAGCCGGTCGAGGAGCTCGAGCAGCTCGGGATGCTCGCATGACCGGATTCGGCGCGCTTGCAGCGGGAGGTCTCGCCTGGCGCGAGCAGGGCGAGGTCGTCGAACTGTCCGGTCTCGGCGACGTCTTCGCGCAACCGGCGCTGAACGGGCTGCTCGCCGCAGGTCCCGCGGCGTGGGACGAGGCAATTGCCGCCGCGCGCTCCCACGACGGGCCGCGCGTACCGGAGAGCGACGCCCGCGTCCGCATCCCGTTCGAGGTCGCTGACTACGTCGACTTCTACTCCTCGCTCGAGCACGCGACGAACCTCGGCCGGATGTTCCGGCCGGACCAGGAGCCGCTGCTGCCGAACTGGCGCTGGCTGCCGGTCGCGTACCACGGCCGTGCCGGCAGCGTCGTCCTCAGCGGCACGGACGTCGTCCGGCCGAAGGGTCAGCGGAAGGCGCCCGACGAGGATGCGCCGACCTTCGGCCCGAGCCGCCGCCTCGACTTCGAGCTCGAGCTCGGCTTCGTCGTCGGCGTACCGACCGAGCTCGGCGAGACCGTGCCGGTCGAGGATTTCGTCGACCACGTCTTCGGCGTCGTGCTCGTCAACGACTGGAGCGCGCGGGACATCCAGGCGTGGGAGTACCAGCCGCTCGGCCCGTTCCTCGGCAAGTCGTTCCAGACGTCGGCCGCCGCGTGGGTGACGCCGCTCTCGCTGCTCGAGGGAGCCCGCGTCGAGGCGCCCGCACAAGAGCCGTCCGCGCTGCCGCATCTGGCGGGCGGTCGCGACTGGGGCCTCGACATCGACCTCGAGGTGGAGTTGAACGGCGCGGTCGTCTCTCGGGGCAACGCGCGCTCGCTCTACTGGACGATGCCGCAGCAGCTCGCGCACGCGACGTCGAACGGCGCCCGCCTGCGCACCGGCGACCTGATGGCCACGGGGACGATCTCGGGCGCCGAGCCCGGCACCCAAGGCTCGCTCATCGAGCTGGCCGAGAACGGCGCCCGCCGGCTTCGCCTGCCGGACGGCTCGGAACGGAGCTTCCTCGAGGACGGCGACGAGGTCGTCCTGCGCGGACGGGCAGGCGCGCTCGAGCTCGGCGAGGTCCGCGGCCGCGTGACGCCGGCATAGGCTTTTCGCTCATACCGTCATCACACCGAAGCGCAGCCGTTTTTCCGAC
>DASQCM010000021.1:0-3376 GCA_035634675.1 Gaiellaceae bacterium | reverse complement strand
CATCGCCGCGTGCTCGTGCAGCGCCTTGTTGGCGTTGCGGATGCGGGTGAGCATGTCTGCAATCGGATCGGTCAGCACGGCTTTCTCCTACCAGCTCGACTTCGTCATGCCGGGAATCGCGCCCTGGTGCGCGAGCTCGCGGAGGCAGATGCGGCACAGCCCGAACTTGCGGAAGACCGCGCGCGGCCGGCCGCACCGGTTGCAGCGCGTGTAGTTCCGCACCTTGTACTTCTGGGGTCGCCGCTGCTTCACGACGAGCGACGTCTTCGCCATTAGTCGTTCCTCCTGTCCTCGCCGAACGGCATACCGAGGGCCTGCAGCAGCGCGAGGGCGTGCTCGTCGGTCTCGGCGCTCGTCGTGATCGTCACGTCGAGACCGCGGACCTGCTGGATGTCGTCGTAGTTGATCTCAGGAAAGATGAGCTGCTCGCGGATCCCGAGCGAGAAGTTGCCCCGGCCGTCGAGGGACCGCGGGTTGAGCCCACGAAAGTCACGGATGCGCGGCAGCGCGATCGAGACGAGCCGGTCGAGGAACTCGTACATCATCGCGCCGCGCAGCGTGACGCGCGCGCCGACGGGCATCCCCTCGCGCACCTTGAACTGCGCGATCGACTTGCGGGCGCGGCGCACCTGCGCACGCTGGCCCGCGATCGTCGTCAGCTCCTCGACCGCGGAGTCCATGGCCTTCGACTCGACCTTCGCCTCGCCGACGCCCATATTGAGCGTGATCTTCTGGAGGCGCGGGACCTGCATGATCGAGCTGAGCCCGAGCTCGTCCTTGAGGCGGGGCCGGATCTCGCTCTCGTACTGATCCTTGAGGCGCGGCGTGTAGGTGTCGGCGACTGCGCTCATCCGTCGATCTCCTCCCCGCAGCGCTTGCAGACCCGAACGCGCACGGTCCTGTCCTTGACCGTCTTCTCGATCGTGCCGACCCGGCTCGGCTCGCCGCACACGGGGCAGACGACCATCACGTTCGAGACCGGCAGCGCGGCGGGCAGCTCGATGATGCCGCCGGGGATGATCGACGGTCCGCCCATCCCGGTCGTGTTCTGGATCGGGCGCGGGCGCCGGTGGCGCTTGACGACGTTGATGTTCTCGACGACGACGCGTCCCTCCTTTGGCAGCGCCTCGAGGACCCGGCCCTTCTTGCCAGCGTCCTTGCCGCGAAGCACCTGCACGGTGTCGCCCTTCTTCACCTTCATCGTTTGCGACATCTCAGAGCACCTCCGGGGCCAGGCTTACGATCTTCATGAAGTTCTTCTCGCGGAGCTCGCGCGCGACCGGGCCGAAGATGCGCGTGCCGCGTGGGTTGCGCTGCTGGTCGATGATCACCGCCGCGTTCTCGTCGAAGGCGATCGTCGTCCCGTCGTCGCGGCCGAACGGCTTCTTCGTCCGCACGACGACTGCCTGGACGACCTCGCCCTTCTTGACGGCCCCCTGGGGCGTCGCGGTCTTGACCGTGGCGACGATGATGTCGCCGACCCGGGCGTAGCGGCGGTGGTGGCCGCCCTTGACGCGGATGCAGAGGATCTCGCGGGCGCCCGTGTTGTCGGCAACCCTGAGGCGGGATTCCTGCTGGATCACTTCGCGGCCTCGACGATCTCGGCGAGGCGCCAGCGCTTGGTAGCGGAGAGCGGACGGGTCTCGACGATGCGGACGACGTCGCCGACGTTGGCGGAGTTCTGCTCGTCGTGGGCGTGGAACTTGACGCTCCGCCGGATGACCTTCTTGTACTTCTGGTGCGAGGTGATCACGTCGACCTTGACCACGATCGTCTTGTCCATCGCGCTGGAGACGACGACGCCGCGCCGCTCCTGGCTGCGGCCGCGGTCGTACTCCGGCTTGGGCTGCCGGACGATCGGCTTGCGCTCGCCCGTCACGGGGCGGCGGGGGCGCGTCTTCTGCGGACGCAGACGGCGCGGCAGCCGCTTGTACTTCTTCTTCGGCTGAGACTGCGGTGCGGGCGGAGCCTCGGCCTCGGCCTCGGCTGCGGGCTCAGCCTCTGCGGCCGGCTCCTGGGCAGGCGGCGCCTCAGTCGGCTCGGCCTCTGCAGCGGGCTCTTCGGCAGGCTCTTCAACGGGCGCGTCCTCCGCGGCAGCATCCGGCTCCGCGGCAGGCTCTTCGGCAGCAGCCTCCGGCTCTGCAGCAGGCTCGACTGCGGCAGCCTCCGGCTCCGCGGGAGTCTCCTCGGCGACCGGCTCCTCCTCGGGAGCAGGCTCCTCGGCCGGCTCTTCGGCGGCAGCCTCCGTCTCCACAGGAGTTTCCTCCACGACAGCCTCGGGCTCGTCCGCGGTCGCCTCGACCGCGGTCTCCTCGGACTCCGGCGCGGCCGGAGTCTCTTCGGTGTTCTCTGTGTTCTCGGTCTCTTCAGTCATCTCTCTAGCTTGCCTTTGCTTTCTCAGCTTCGCGTTCGGTCACGACCGTCAGGATCCGGGCGATCTCGCGCTTCGCCAGCTTGAGGCGCGCCGAGTTCTCGAGCGCACCGGTGACCGACTGGAAGCGCAGGTTGAACAGCTCCTGGCGCCGCTCGGACAGCCGGTGCTCGAGCTCCTCGTCGGTCATGCTGCGCAGCTCCGACGCCCTGGTCAAAAGAGAGCTTCCTCTCTCTTCACGACCTTCGACTTGACCGACAGCTTCTGGCCGGCGAGACGGAGCGCCTCCTTGGCGAGCGGCTCGGGGACGCCGGCCAGCTCGAACATCACCCGGCCGGGCTTGATCACGGCGACCCAGCCCTCGGGCGAGCCCTTGCCGGAGCCCATGCGCGTCTCGGCCGGCTTCTTCGTGAAGCTCTTGTCGGGGAAGACGTTGATCCAGACCTTGCCGCCGCGCTTGATCTTGCGCGTCATCGCGATACGAGCAGCCTCGATCTGGCGGTTCGTGATCCAGCCGGCGTCGAGCGCCTTGAGGCCGTAGTCGCCGTACTGGACGACGGTCTGACCGCTCGAGACGCCGCGCCGGCGGCCACGGTGCACCTTGCGGAACTTCGTCTTCTTCGGCATCAACATCAGGCGTCACCACCCTCGGGCTTCTCCTCGGCCTTCGGCTCGGACTTCTCCTCGGCCTTCGGTTCGGCCGCTTTGGGCTTGCGCGTGCGCTTCGGCTTCTCGGCGGCGGGCTCGGCCGGGGCCGGGGCCGCAGCCTCGGGAGCCTCCGTCGGAGGCGTCTCGACGGCCTGCTCCGGCGTCGGCGTGTCGGTGGTCTCGGGCGACTCGACCTTCGGCTCCTCGGTGCGCGGGCGCTCGGCCTGCTGGTCGCGGCGAGGCCTGCCTCCGCCACCACCCGGGCCACGTCCACGGCCGCGGCCGGGGCCACCCTGGCCGCCGCCGGGACCGCGCCGCCGCTGCCGCACCGGGCCGAGGCCCTCGCGGTCGGGGCCG
>DASQCM010000020.1:0-2110 GCA_035634675.1 Gaiellaceae bacterium | reverse complement strand
GCATCGTGACGGCGACCGGCGTCCCCCCGATCCGAATCTCGAGCGGCTCCTCGACCGCGACGCGGTCGCGCTCGGTCGCGCCGGCCGGCAGCCGGAGAACGTCGACCGCGGCTGCGGAGTAGGGCGGCGCCTCCATCAGCACGCGCAGCGTAACCACCTCGCAAAATAGGATCGCCCGGTGCGCGCGCTCGTCGTCGGTTCCGGGGGCCGGGAGCACGCCCTCGTCTGGTCGCTCTCCCGGGGCGGGAGCGTCGACGAGCTTCACGCCGCGCCCGGCAATCCGGGCATCGCGAGGCTCGCGCACTGTCATCCCGTCCGGGCGGACGACCACCCGGCGGTCGTCTCGCTTGCGCTCGAGCTCCGCATCGATCTCGTCGTCGTCGGCCCCGAGGCGCCGCTCGTCGCCGGCCTGGCCGACGAGCTCCGGCACCGAGGCATCGGGGTCTTCGGCCCGAGCGCCGCGGCGGCGCAGATCGAGGGCTCGAAGTCCTTTGCGAAGGAGGTGATGGAGGCGGCCGGGGTGGCCACCGCCCGCGCGCTGCCGGTCGCACAGCCGCCGTGCGTCCTCAAGCTCGACGGGCTTGCCGGCGGCAAGGGAGTCTGGATCTGCCGGGACCAGTCCGACCTCGATTCGGCGCTACAGGTGGCGGACGCGTTCGACCAGCCCTTCCACGTCGAGGAGCTGCTCGAAGGCCCGGAGCTGTCGCTGTTCGCCGTCGCTGCGGGCGAGGACGCCGTCGCCTTCCCTCCAGCGCGCGACTACAAGCGAATCGGCGACGGTGACACCGGCCCAAACACCGGCGGCGTCGGCTCCTACTCGCCGCTGTCCGACGTTCCGGAAGAGGACGCCGCCGAGATTCTCGAGGCGGTCCACCTCCCGGTGCTCCGCGAGCTCGCCCGACGCGGCACGCCGTTCCAGGGCCTCCTCTACGCCGGTCTGATGCGGACGGCCGACGGGTTGCGCGTGATCGAGTTCAACTGCCGCTTCGGCGACCCCGAGACGCAGTCGCTCCTCCCCCGCCTGGAGAGCGACCTGTTGCCGCTGCTCGCCGGCGACCTCTCGGAAGAGCCGCAGGTCGCGGATCGCGCCGCGGTCACCGTCGTGCTCACGGCGCCGGACTACCCGGCCCGCAGCGACTACAGCGGCTCGCCGATCGAGGGGGTCGAGGAGGCGGAAGCGACCGGCGCGCTCGTGCTCCACGCGGGCACGGCGCTGCACGACGGGAAGCTCGTGACGAACGGCGGCCGCATCCTCAACGTCGTCGGCACGGGCGCCACGGTCGAGGCGGCGAGAAGCGCGGCCTACGACGCGGCCGGGCGCATAGATTTCGGCGGCATGCGCTTCCGGACCGACATCGCCGCGGATGCCTGAGGGCCCGCTCGTCGGGATCCTCGTCGGCTCGGAGTCCGACCGCGAGCGCATGGAGGGGGCGACGAAGGCGCTCGACGAGGCGGGCGTCGGCTACGAGTTCGAGGTGCGGTCGGCGCACCGCACCCCCGACGCCGTCGCGGAGTACGCACGGAGCGCGCGGGAGCGCGGGCTGCGCGTGCTGATCTGCGGCGCGGGCCTCGCGGCCGCGTTGCCGGGCGCCGTAGCGGCGCACACGGACCTGCCGGTGATCGGCGTCCCCCTTCGCTCGAGCCTCAGCGTCCTCGACGGACTCGACGCGCTGCTCGCGATCGCGCAGATGCCGCCGGGCGTGCCGGTCGCCGCGGTCGGGGTCGACAACGCCCGCAACGCAGCCGCGCTTGCGCTCAGGATCCTGAACTCTTAGCCCACAAGCGAGGCTCGGCGTCGCGTGAGCGGCCCGGCGAGGCCGGCGGCGACGGAGAAAAGGTACCTCTTCAAAAACACCTTCCTACAGGTTTCGCGGAATAAAGACGCGCCAGATTTGCGCCCTATTTCCCGCGTCGCCGTCCCGCGTCCGAGAAGCGGGGCTCCGGCGGACGGGCGCTCTAGACTGGAGCTTGTGATCGCCCGCTACTCGCGCCCGGCCATGGCCAGGATCTGGTCGGACGAGGGGAAGCTGGCCACCTGGCTCGAGGTCGAGCAGGCGGCCACCGCGGCATGGGCAGAGCTGGGCGTGGTCCCCGCCGAGGCGGCCGCACG
>DASQCM010000019.1:0-5983 GCA_035634675.1 Gaiellaceae bacterium | reverse complement strand
CGAGGAGGCGACGATCTCGCTCCTTCTGCTCGTCGCGCTCCTCCGCTGGCGCAGCCGCTTCGACGTGCCCGGCGACCCGGGGAGCGTCCGGCCGCTGGTCGGCCTCGGTGCCGCCCTTGCGGGGATTGCAGCGGTTGTAGGAGGAGCGGAGATCCGGGGCATCGAGCTGTCGCCCCGCACCGGTGACGCGCTTCTCGGCCTCGCGGTCGTCTTCGGCTCTCTCGCGCTCTACTTCTGGCTTCGTCCGTTCGGACACGCCGTCGCGCAGACGGTGGGAGAGAGGCAGGTGGTGCGCGCGCTCGTCGACGCGCATGGGAGCGACAGCCTCTCCTTCTTCGCCCTGCGCCGCGACAAGAGCTATCTCTTCTCGCCCTCGCGCCGCGCCTTCCTCGCCTACCGCGTCGTGGCGGGAACCGCGCTCGTCAGCGGCGACCCCGTCGGCGCCGACGAGGAGATCGACGCCCTCCTCGGCGAGCTCCGCCGAGTCGTCCGCGCGCGTGGCTGGCGACTCGCGGTCGTGGGCGCCTCGGAGGAGCATCTCGACCGCTACCGCGCGCTCGGGCTCAAGCCGGTGGCGATGGGGGACGAGGCCGTGCTGCGGCCGGCGGAGTTCTCGCTCGAAGGGCGAGCCATCCGCAAGGTGCGACAGTCGGTCTCACGGCTCGGCAAGGCCGGCTACTCGTTCAGCGTCGTCCCCGCGGAGGAGGTGGCGCCGAAGCTGCAGGCCGAGCTCGAGGACGTCTCGGCGGCGTGGCGCGGCGGCCAGGCGGAGCGAGGCTTCTCGATGGCGATCGACGAGCTGAACGTCCCGGGAACGGTGCTGGCCCTCGCGGAGACGCGAGACGGGCAGGTCGGCGGATTCCTCCACCTCGCGCCGTCCCCTGCCGGCGGCGGCTGGTCGCTGAGCACGATGCGCCGCCGCCCGGACGCGCCAAACGGCCTGACGGAGTTCCTCGTCGTCGAGGCGCTGGCGTGGGCGAAGGAGACCGGCGCTAGCGAGCTCTCCCTCAACTTCTGCGCGCTGACCGACTTCCTGGCACCTGAACGGGTGACGACCCCGCTGCGCCGGCTCGTGCGCCGTGGGCTGCTGCTCGCGGACAACGTCTTCCAGCTCGAGCGGCTCTACGCCTTCAACCGGAAGTTCTTCCCGGAGTGGCGCCGCCGCTACATCTGCGTCGAGCGCTTTTCGGACCTGCCCGCGGTCGGGCTGGCGTACCTCCACGCCGAGTCGCTGCTCGTCCCGCCGGGCCCGTGGACACGTCGTCGCGAGGCCCGCCGCCGCGCCGCGGCCTGACATCGGTCCGCATCGCGGTCTAGCCTGTTGCGGGTGAGCACGACTCGCAGCATCGGGCGCCTCTCGGAGATCGCGCAGGTCATGGTGCGCCACGGCTTCGGCTACTTCTTCGAGGCCCACAAGCTCAGCGATCTTCTCCCAGGGCGCTCGGCAGAGGATCGGATAGCGCATGCGGCGGCCGAACACGCGGCCGCCAGCTCCGCGCGTGGCCAGCACCTGCGCGAGGTGCTCGACGAGCTGGGACCGACGTTTGTGAAGTTCGGGCAGCTCCTTTCCACGAGGCCCGACGTCGTGCCGCCGGACATCATCGTCGAGCTCCGCAGCCTTCAGGATGACGTCCGGCCGTTCCCGTTCGAGCAGGCCGAGCGCGTGATCGAGGAGGACCTCGGGAACACGCTCGAGCGGCTGTTCCTCGAGTTCGACCCGACTCCCGTCGCCGCGGCATCGATCGGCCAGGTGCACCGCGCGACGCTGCCGAACGGGCGCAAGGTCGCGGTCAAGGTGCAGCGCCCCGGCGCGCCACGGCAGATCGAGGCAGACCTCGGGCTCCTCTACCAGGCGGCGCGGCTCGTGCGCGAGCGGATCCGCGCCTTCGACTTCGTGGACACGCGCCAGCTCGTCGACGAGTTCGCGCGCTCCATCCGGAAGGAGCTCGACTACCGGCAGGAGGCCCGCAACGCGCAGGCCTTCCACCGCCACTTCGCCGGCTCCCCGCACGTCCGCGTCCCGAAGGTCTACTGGCAGTACACCCGCGAGCGCGTGCTCACGCTCGAGTGGATCGACGGGATCCAGCTCGCCGACGTCGATCTGATCGCGATGTCGCTCGAGGAACGGCGCGAGCTCGCCTACCGGATCACCGAGGCGTGGATGACGATGATCTTCCGGCACGGCTTCTTCCACGGCGACCCGCACCCGGCGAACATCCTTCTGCCGCCCGAGGCGGGGACGGTCGGGCTCGTGGACTTCGGCGCCGTCGGGACGCTCACCGACGACGACATGTCGAAGCTGACCGGCCTCTTCATCGACGCCGCGAACGAAAACATCGAGCAGCTTCCGAAGCGCCTCTCCGACCTCGGCGTCCGCTATCCGAAGGAGCGCGAGGGCGAGTTCCTCGCCGAGATCCGGGAGCTCTACTACCGCTACTACGGCGCGAGCCTGAACGAGATCGACCCGATCCAGGTGATCCGCGAGGGCTTTCAGCTCATCTACTCGATGAACCTCCATCTCCCGGCGCGCTTCCTGCTGCTCGACCGCACGATCGCGACGCTCGGTTCGGTCGGCGCCGAGCTCTATCCGGAGTTCAACGTCTTCGAGGTCGCCCGGCCCTATGCCCGCGACCTGATGCTCGAGCGGTTCACGCCGCACCGCGTCGCGCGGCGGGCGCGGCGGGAGGCGTTCCAGTACGCGCGAGTGCTTCTGGAGGCGCCGTACCAATTCCACGACTTCATGGAGGAGATCCGCGACGGGCAGATCGAGGTCGGCTTCGTGCACAAGGGGCTCGACGACCTGCTTGCGAAGCTCGACACGCTCTTCAACCGGATCGTTATCGCGCTGATCGTGGTCGGCGGGCTGATCGGCTCGAGCATGTTGGGCGTCTTCGCCACCGGCGGTCCGCATATCCTCGGCGTGAACGTGATCTCGATCGTGGGCTTTGCGCTATCGACCGTGCTGGGGATCTGGTTGCTTTGGGGCGTTATCCGTTCGGGACGCTTGTAGACGGATAGTCACGCTTTTGCGTGAAAGGACATGTGGCGGGACCGGGGGATCGCACTTAGCCTCGGGTCATGACCGCGCTTCTGCTCGCCGAGCCCGAACCGGCCGTCCGCGGCTTCCTCGAACGGCAGCTCCGCAACGACGGCTTCGACGTCGTCGCGTGCGAGCGCGCTGAGCAGCTGCCGCGCGCGGCTGATCCCGACGTGCTGCTGCTGGGGGACGCGGAGGCGCTCGACCGCGGCGTCGTGCCCGACTGTCCGGTGATCGTGCTCGGAGGCTCGGACCCGGCCGCGCGCGTGCGCGCGCTCGCCCGCGCAGACGACTGTCTCGCGCGGCCGTTCGTCTATGAGGAGCTGCTGGCGCGGATCCACGCGCTCCTGCGCCGCTGTCCGCCTCGGCTCGAGCTCCTCGAAGTCGAGCCGCTCGTGATCGACCGGGCGGCGCGCCGCGTGCTCGTGCACGGGCGGGAAGTCGAGCTGTCGGCGAAGGAGTTCGCGCTCCTCGTGAAGCTGGCGATCGATCCCGACCGCGTTTTCACCCGCGAGCAGCTGTTGCGTGACGTCTGGGGGTTCCGCACCTACGTCCCGACCAGAACCTTGGAGTCGCATGCGTCGCGCGTGCGCCGGAAGCTCGCCGCCGGCGGTCTGCCGGGCTGGGTCGTGAACGTGTGGGGCGTCGGTTACAAGCTCCGGCATCTGCCGGCGGGTGGACCGCTAGTAGCCGCCGTTACTGCAGCCGGCCACGGCGAGCACGACGACGGCGAAGAGCACGATCCACGCCACCCGTAACCCTGTTGAACGAAGCATGAGCTCAACTACGCAGCTTCGCCGCACGCAGATTTCCTAGAGCAGCGCGCCTTCCAACCGGAGGAGCCACTCCTTCCGGTCGAGGCCGCCGCCGTAGCCGGTGAGGCTTCCGTTCGCTCCCACGACGCGGTGGCAGGGGAGGACGATCGGCATCGGGTTCCGGTTCATCACCGTTCCGACCGCGCGCGCCGCCCGGGGAGCGCCTACCAGCTTCGCGAGCGTGCCGTACGTGGTCGTGTGCCCGTACTCGACGCGGTTCAGCTCGGCGAGGACCCGCCGGTGAAACTCCGGCGTGGCGCTGAGGTCTAGCTCCAGGTCGAACGCTTGGCGGCGGCCGTCGAAGTACTCGTCGAGCTCTCGCCGGACGCGGTCGAGTGCGCTCGGGGTGCGCAGGACGCGCGGGCCGAACTCGCGGGCGAGCCGCTCGAGCTCCGCCTCCGGCTCCGGGTCGAAGCCGACCCGGCAGAGGCCGCGCTCGCTGACGCCGACGAGCAGCGGCCCGACCGGAGTGTCGTCGAGGACGTCGTAGGCGACGTCGAGGTCGCCCGACGCGGCCGCCGCCGCGCGGAATCGCTCGTCGAGAACGGTGGGGACTGGCGTCATCGCTGTTCCTTCTCCTTCCGCAGCCGCCGCACTCCAGCGGAGGCCGCCTGTCGCGCCGCCTCCTCGTTCGAGCCGAGAGCGGCGCCGATGGTGTCGTAGTCGAGGTCGTAGCCGTAGCGCAGGACGACCGCCGCTCGCTCCTTCGGCGGCAGGTCGTCGGTGAGCGCTGCGAGCTCCTCGAAGGCCGGACGCTCGTCCTCGCCAGCCGGATCGTCGTTCAGCTCCGCAGAGGGACGCTCCCGCCGTCCGGCGTCGATGACCGCGTTCGTCGCGATCGTCAGCACCCACGCTCGCAGGTGCTCTCCGTGCTCGAGCCGGCCATATGCGCGCAGCGCCCGCAGGAACGTTTCCTGAAACAGGTCGTCGGCGCTGTCGCGGCCGGCCCGTCGCCGCAGGAACGCGAACACTTCCACCTTGTAGGTCTCGTAGAACCGCTCGAAGGGAGGCACGCCGGTCACCATCGAGTGAAACGTAGTCCGGGTAGAAGATGTGAGGTCATGAAGCTCGCTGTTGTCGGTCACGTCGAGTGGGTCGAGTTCGCCCGCGTCGAGCACGCCCCCGAGGCGGGCGAGATCGTGCACGCGCTCGAGACGTGGGCCGAGCCCGCGGGCGGCGGCGCGGTCGCCGCCGTCCAGCTCGCCAATCTGAACGGCTCCTGCCTTCTCTTCACCGCGCTCGCCGACGACGAGCTCGGCCGCCGCTCGAGGGAGGAGCTCGAGTCGCGCGGAGTCACGGTGCACGCGAGCCATGCGCGTGGTACGCGACGGGCGATGACCCACGTCGACGAGAACGGCGAGCGGACGATCACCGTTCTCGGTGGCAAGGTGCTCGCCTCCGGCGAGGACGCTTCGCTCCCGTGGGAGGAGCTCGCCCGCTGCGACGCGGTCTACTTCGTGAGCGGGGACGTGGCCGCCCTGCGCGCCGCGCGCCGCTGCGAGGTGCTTCTCGCCACTGCCCGCGAGCTCACGACTCTACGGCGAGCCGCGGTGCCGGTGGACGTGCTCGTCGGGAGCGGGGAGGACGCCGCAGAGCGGTTCGAAACGGGCGAGCTGGACCCCGAGCCGCAGATCGTGGTCACGACTGCGGCCGGCCTCGGCGGTTGGATCCGTCCCGGCGGCCCCTTCCGCGCCGCGCCGTTGCCCGGTCCGGTCTCCGATGCCTACGGCTGTGGCGACTGCTTCGCGGCCGGGCTCACGTACGGGCTCGCGCTCGGGAAACCGGTCGACGAGGCGGTCGCGCTCGGCGCCCAGTGCGGCGCAGCGGTCCTCACCGGCCGCGGCGCCTACGGGCACCAGCTCACGGCTGACGATGTACACGCCGGGTGAAGGGCGGTAGGGTCGGCGCATGAGCCAGCTCGCCGCAGGAGCCGCCGCCCGCGCCGCAGTCGCAAAGCCGGGCGACCGGAACCGGATGGGAGGCGACTGGGTTCCCGTGCTGGCCGAGGTTCCGCTGTTCACGAATCTCTCGCGTCGCCATCTCAAGCGCGTCGCGTCGCTCGCCCGCACCCGCCGCTTCCACTCGGGCTCATCGATCGTCCGCAGCGGGGACCCCGGTTCGACGTTCTACG
>DASQCM010000018.1:0-6822 GCA_035634675.1 Gaiellaceae bacterium | reverse complement strand
GGCCGGCTTTCGCGTCACCGGCTAGCCGGCGGAACGGCTCCGCGCTGGCCCACACGATCTCGCCCTGGGCGAGATCGAGATCCTCGAGCTCGTCTCGCCGCAGGCGTGCCATGAGTCGCTCGCCGTTGCCCTCCACGAGCTCCACGCGGGCATCGGCTCCGAGCACTGCGATGCGCTCGACCTCCACCTCCACGGCTCCGTCGCCCGGCCAGCGCTTGAGCACGATCTCGTGCGGGCGCACGAGGCTCGAGCCCAGGCGAACGGCATCGCCGACGAAGCGGAGGACGAACTCCGACGCGGGCTCGTCATAGAGCTCGGCCGGCGCGCCGACCTGCTCCAGGCCGCCGTGGTCCATGACCGCCACGCGGTCGGCGACCTCCATCGCCTCCTCCTGGTCGTGCGTGACGAAGACCGTCGTCACGTGCACCTCCTCGTGCAGGCGGCGCAGCCAGTCGCGGAGCTCCGCCCGCACGCGGGCGTCGAGCGCGCCGAACGGCTCGTCGAGGAGCAGGACGCGCGGCTTCGCAGCCAGCGCCCGCGCCAGGGCCATCCGCTGGCGCTGCCCTCCGGAGAGCCGTGAGGGGTAGCGGTCGGCGAAGCCCTGCAGCTGCACGAGCGCGAGCAGCTCGTCGACGCGCTCGCGGATCTCCTGCTTCGGCCGCTTGCGGATCGTCAGTGCGAAGGCGACGTTGTCGCGCACGGTCATGTGCTTGAAGGCCGCGTAGTGCTGGAAGACGAAGCCGACGTCGCGCCGCTGGGGCGCGATCCCGGTCGCGTCCTCGCCGGAGAGGAACACCTCGCCGGAGTCAGGGCGCTCGAGGCCCGCGACGATCCGCAGCAGGGTCGACTTCCCGGAGCCGCTCGGGCCGAGGACGGCCGTCAACGAGCCCTGCGGGATCTCGAGCGACACGTCGTCGAGGGCGACGAACGAGCCGAAGCGCTTGGAGACGTTGCGGATTTCGATCGACATCAGACGGCCTCCCGCGGCTTGATCAGGGTCATGAGGACGAGCACGAGGACTGCGGTCGCGGCGAGGACGACGGAGACCGCGTAGGCGCCGGACGTGTTGAAGTTCAGCGTGTAGTCCTCGACACGCAGGGTCGCGGTCTCGGTCTGGCCCTCCACCCGGCCCGAGACGACCGCGACCGCGCCGTACTCACCGAGGCAGCGCGCGGTCGTGAGGACGACGCCGTAGATCACGGCCCAGCGGATCGACGGCAGCGTGATGCGCCAGAACCGCTGCCAGCGCGTCGCACCGAGCGTGGCGGCCGCCTGCTCCTGCTCGTTCCCGAGCTCGCGCAGCGTCGGGATCACCTCCCTGGCCACGAACGGAACGGAGACGAAGATCGTCGCGAGCACGATGGCCGGCAGGGCGAAGAGCACCTGGATCCCGTGATCCGCGAACCAGGTTCCGAACCAGCCGGTGCGGCCGTAGAGGAGGAAGAGGGCGAGGCCGACCACGACCGGGGAGAGCGCGAGCGGCAGGTCGATGAACGCGTTGAGCAGCCCCTTGCCGCGGAAGCGGCGGCGCACGATCGCAAGCGCGCAGAGGACGCCGAAGACCGTGTTCACCGGCACGGCGATCGCCGTCGCGATCAACGTGATCTTGAAGGCATGCACCGTGTTGGGATCGGAAAGGGCGTCCCAGACCGGCTTCAGACCGTTCTCGAAGGTGCGGTAGAAGATCATCACGAGCGGCGCGAGAAGGATCACCAGGAGGTAGCCAAGCGCCACCGCGCGCAGTCCGAGCCGCTTAGCCACGCTCGTACCTCGTCACGAAGAACCGCAGGGCGCCGACGGCGAGCAGCAGCACGAACGAGGCGCCGAGCAGCACGACGGCGACCGCGGCCGCCCCGGACGGATCCCCGCTCTCGATCTGGTTCAGCACGTACACCGAGACGACCTGCGTGTGGCCCGGGATGTTCCCGGCGATGAGGACGAGCGAGCCGATCTCGCCGAGGGCGCGGGCGAGCGCGAGGACGGCGCCCGAGAGGATTCCCGGCAACAGGTTAGGCAGGACGATGCGCCGGAAGACCGTCGTCTGCCGGGCCCCCAGGGAGCGGGCGGCTTCCTCCATCTCCGTGTCGAGCTCGAGGAGCACCGGCTGAACCGTCCGCACGACGAAGGGCAGCGTGACGAAGCAGAGTGCGAGCACGATCGCCGTCCGCGTGTAGGCGACGTCGATCCCGATGGGCGAGCGCGGCCCGTACAGCGCGAGCAGTGTGAGCCCGGCGACGATCGTCGGCAGGGCGAACGGCAGGTCGATCACCGCGTTCACGATCGACCTGCCGGGGAAGTCGTCCCGTACAAGGACCCAGGCCGTCACCGTCCCGAAGACGATGTTGATGAGTACGACGATGAAGGCCGCGCCGAAGGTGAGCTTGAGCGCGGATACCGCCAGCGGGTTCGAGACGGCCTGCCAGAAGGCGTCGGCGCCGCTCTTGTGCGACTCCCAGACGAGGGCGGCGATCGGGAGGACGACGACGACCGTCAGGAAGGTCGAGATGATCCCGACCGATATGGCCGTGCTCGCGCGCCCGCCCGCGCGAGCTGCCTCACGCGGGCGGACGTGCGGTGCTCTCGCGGCGGAGGCTTCCAACTAGCCGCCGACCACGCGCTCGATGCCGACCATCCGGCCCGTGTTCTGGTCGAACCAGACCCTGTTGGCCTTGAGCCAGCCGCCGAAGAGGCGATCGCGGATGTTGAAGGTCGGGCCGGTCTTGTACTTCTTGGCCCAGCTCGCGAGGTTGGGCCGCTTCAGGACGGACTTGACGACGGGGCGGTAGCCGTTCGCCGCGAATATCGCCTGCTGCTTCGGCGCGTGCGCGTAGGCGATGAAGGCCTTGGCCGCCGAAGGGGCGTCCTTGAGCGCGACCATCGGCAGCTCGATCAGCATCGTCGGCTTCGGGACGATCAGCTTGCCCTGCTTGCCGGCGGCGAAGGCGCTGTACGCCTCGCTCTCGTAGGTGATGAGGACGTCGCCCTTGCCCGAGAAGAACGTGTTCGCGGCGTTCGAGCCGGACGTGTCTTGCGAGACGACGTGCTTGAAGAGCTTCGTCACGAACTGCACGGCCTGGTGGTCGCTCATCCCGGACTTCCGCGCGGCGCCGTACGCCGCGAGGACGTTCCACTTCGCCGAGCCGGAGCTGAACGGGTTCGGCGTCACCACCTGCACACCCGACTTGACGAGGTCGTTCCAGCCGTGGATGTGCTTCGGGTTTCCCGGACGCACGACGAAGGCCACGACGGAATCCGCGGCGATGCCGCTGTACGGCGCCTTGTTCCAGTTCTTCCCCACGAGGCCGGCGTCGGCGATCGTGTCGATGTCGAGGCCGGTCGAGAGGAAGGCGATGCTCGCCGGCTGCCCGGCGGCGATCGCACGCGCCTGCGAGCCGGACGGGCCGTACGACTGCGAGAACGAGACGCCGTTGCCGGCAGAGGTGTACCCGAAGCGCGAGATGAGCTTCTGCATGACGGGCTTCGGCGTCGAGTAGGCGACGAGGTTGACAGTCGTGCCTGCCTGGCGGGCCTGAGCTGCACCGACAACGGCGCAGGCAACTGGGACGAGTAGTGCGAGGAGCAAGAGTCGGCGCATCGCGTTTGGATCCTTTCCTGGGATTCCCTACAGCCTTTCTAGGTATTGGCGATGCTGATTATTGCCATAAGTTAAACCTCGGGCGCAAGTTCGAACAGACTCCGAACAGTCAGGGCTTGGGCGCCGTGGCCGCGATGTCCGCGAGCGTGGTCTGCTCGAGGACGTCTCGCATGTGTGTCCGGAGCTCGAGCCAGACGTCGCGGAGGCCGCTTGCGGCTCCGTCGTACTCGAGCTCGTCGGGCCTCACCCCTCGCACGGTGGCGATCGGCCCCTCGAGCTCGCGGATGACGTCGGCGACCGAGATCTCCTCCGCCGGGCGTGCGAGCTGGTAGCCGCCCTCGGCGCCGCGCTGGCTCGCGACCAGCCCGCCGCTACGGAGCTGGGAAAGGATGCTCTCGAGGAACTTCGGTGGGATCTGCTGGGCGGATGCGAGCTGTTCGGCCGTCGTGAAGCCGGGCGGCGCGGCCGCGAGCTCGGCCATCGCCCTCAGGGCGTAATCGACCTTCGCCGAGACCCGCATCAGGTCATTGTCGCCTAGGAGCGCGGGTGGGCCTTGTCGTAGACGCGACGGAGGTGTCGCGGATCGACGTGGCTGTACACCTGCGTCGTCGAGAGCGACGCGTGGCCGAGCAGCTCCTGAATGGTGCGCAGGTCTGCTCCGCCGTCGAGGAGGTGCGTGGCGAACGCGTGCCGCAAACGGTGCGGGTGAGGAACGATCCGGCGGAGCGTGCTGGTGTCGAGCCTGCGGCCGCGTGCCGAGAGGAAGACGGCGTTGTTCGCGCCTTTCGCCAGCTCGGGCCGAGCGTCGCGCAGGTACCGGCCGAGCCACAGCGCAGCCTCCTCGCCGAGAGGCACGACGCGCTCCTTGCCTCCCTTGGCGCGACGCACGTGCACGAGCTCCTGGTCGAAGTCGACGTCGGCGAGGTCGAGGCCGACCGCTTCGGCGCTGCGGAGGCCGGCGGAGTACACGAGCTCGACGAGCGCGCGGTTCCGGAGCGCGACCGGACCGTCTCCCTCGAGCGCCTCGAGCATGCGCTCGACCTCGGCAGTAGCGGGGGCGTCGGGCAGACGGTGCCCGCGGCGAGGCGCGAGCCGGGCGTCGGGGACGCGTTCCGGACCGAGCGCGTGCCGAAGGAATGCGCGTACCGCGGCCAGCTTGCGGCTGATCGTGGACGGGGCGAGCTTCCTGCTGCGTCGGCCGCCGCCGAGCCAGGCCACGTAGTCGGCGAGGACGCGGACGTCGACCGCGTCGAGAGCCGTATCACGCTCCTCGAGCCACGCGCAGAACTCCTCGATGTCGCCGCCGTAGGCGCGACGGGTGCTCTTGCTCAGCGCCGGAGAGGCGAGGAAGCGGTCGGCGGCGGCACGAGCGTCCACAGCAGACGGTTCCCCGGCTACCGGCCCTTCCCTTTTCGCTAGCTTCACCTCGATGATCGCGAAGCACGACGTGCTCGTCGTCGGCGCGGGCTGCGCAGGCATGCGCGCAGCGATCGAGGCCTTCGACACGGGCGCGACGGTGGCGATGATCTCGAAGATCCACCCGACGCGCTCCCACTCGGGAGCGGCCGAGGGCGGGATCAACGCCGCGCTCGGGAACGCATCCGAGGACAACCCCGAGATCCACGCCTTCGACACGGTCAAGGGCTCCGACTACCTCGGCGACCAGGATGCGATCCAGATCCTCTGCGACGAGGCGCCCGACGACGTCTACGAGCTCGAGCACTGGGGCGCGGTCTTCTCCCGCACCGAGGACGGGCGGATCGCGCAGCGCCCGTTCGGCGCCGCCGGCGCGCCCCGCACGGCGTACGCAGCCGATATCACCGGCCACGTCCTGATCCAGGTGCTCTACGAGCAGGTCTGCAAGCGCGACATCCCGGTCTACGAGGAGTTCTTCGCGTGGCAGCTCGTCGTCGACGAGCACCGTTGCCAGGGCGTGATCTGCTGGGACCTCCTGCACGGCGGCCTGAAGACGATCGGCGCGAAGACGGTGATCCTCGCCACCGGCGGCGCCGGCCGGCTTTACACGGGGACGACGAACGCCTACGCATGCACCGGCGACGGGATGGCGATGGCGCTGCGCGTCGGCGTGCCGTTGAAGGACATGGAGATGATGCAGTTCCACCCGACGACGCTCGCGCCGACCGGCGTCCTCATCACCGAGGGCTGTCGCGGCGAGGGGGCGTACCTGCTGAACAAGGACGGCGAGCGCTTCCTCAAGCGTTACGCGCCGAACGCGATGGAGCTCGCCTCGCGCGACGTGATCTCCCGCGCGGAGCAGGTCGAGATCGACGAGGGGCGCGGCGTCGACGGCAACGTCATGCTCGACCTCCGGCATCTCGGCCCGGAGAAGATCATCGAGCGCCTGCCCGGCTCGCGAGAGCTCGCGATGACGTTTGCCGGCGTCGATCCCATCTTCGAGCCGATCCCGGTGCGGCCGGGCGCGCACTACCACATGGGCGGCGTCGAGACCGACGTCTGGGGCCAGACCGAGCTCGAGGGGCTCTACGCGGCCGGCGAGGTCGCGTGCGTCTCGGTGCACGGCGCGAACCGACTCGGCGGGAACGCGCTCATGGAGACGATCACCTATGGCAAGCGCACGGGCAGGCACGCCGCGGAGTGGGCTCTCTCCAACACGACTGTGACGGTGCCCGAGTCGGCCGAGAGCGACGCTCGGCGTGAGCTCGACGAGCTGCTCGACCGCGAGGAGGGCGAGCGGCCGTGGGCGATCCGCGACGAGCTCGCCGAGACGATGCACGTGAACTTCGGCGTCTTCCGCCGCGAGCACCAGATGCAGCAGGAAGGCGAGATCGTGACCGGCCTCCGCGAGCGGTACGAGCGCGTCGTCGTCGAGGACAAGGGCGACGTCTTCAACTCCGACCTGACGCAGGCGCTCGAGCTCGGCTTCCTGCTCGACCTGGCGGAGTGCATGATCGTCGCCGGGCTCGAGCGCAAGGAGAGCCGCGGCGCCCACGCGCGCCCGTACGACTATCCCGAGCGGGACGACGAGAACTACCTCAGGCATACGATCGTCCGCTGGATCGACGGCGCTCCGAGGCTCGACTGGGCCCCGGTGCGGATGACGAAGTGGAAGCCCCAGGAGAGGAAGTACTGATGCAGGTCGGTCTCAAGGTCTGGCGGTTCGATTCGACGACGGGCGACCGCGAGCTCAAGGAGTACGAGATCGACGCTCCCGAGTGGGCGACGCTGCTCGACTGCCTCGACATCGT
>DASQCM010000017.1:0-10491 GCA_035634675.1 Gaiellaceae bacterium | reverse complement strand
CTCATGTTCAGCGGACAGGTCGACGCGCAGGCGCGCCGCCAGGCGGCGTCCAGCGGAGCTCGCGGCTTCGTCGGAAAGCCGTTCGACCTCGGCGAGCTCGTGGAGCAGACGAAGGCGATCGTTCCGGTCTAGGAGAGGACGCCGCCAAGCGTCACACGGTTCGCCCGCAGCGCGCGGACCGCGGATGCCGACCCACCCGGGTGGGGCGCCGTCGTCACGCGGCCCCCGGCAACGCTACGGAAGCTCTTCGGCGGTTCGGAGCAACCCTGCCCCGAGCAGCCCGAGCGCACCCAGCAGGCTGATGTACAGCCCGATTCCGCGGCCGGTCGAGACGAAGTAGATGTCCGGCACCGAGATCAGCCGGATGAGGACGAAGATCACTGCAAGCGCCCCGAGGCCGATCAGCAGCAGCCGGTCCGGCACCGCCGCAGGAAGAACGATCCCGGCGGCCCGCAGCCCCTCGAGGATCAGGGTTGCGAGCCCCACGAAGAAGACGAGCTTGCCGAGCGACCCGCTGTGCCAGCCGGACACCGACAGCGTCAGGCCGTTGGGCAGCGTCCCCGAGTACCAGCTCGTGAACGCGGAGATCGTGAGGACGAGGCCGGAGACCCACGCCAGCCGCGTTCCCCAGCTGCCTACGAGCGGCGCCGTGCGCTCCGGCCGTGGCGGCCGCTGCTCGGGCGCCGACCGGAACGGACGGGCTGGCTCTGGCGTTTGCACAGGCGCAGTATGGGCAAAGAACCCCACCGGGCGCGCGTTGGGCGCGCCCTCTCCGAGGACGAAGGGGCGGTTGCAGGCGAGTTCCGCTGCGCCGAATGCGGGTACGGCGCGGTCGTGCACCGCGACCCGAGCGCCTCGTCGACCGAGCGAAAGCTGTCGCCGGCGCCGCCCGGGGGGAATACTTTCGGGACCGTGAGCAGCCTGCTCGATCTCGAATCGAGGAACGCCCGGGTTCCGGCGCCGTCGCTCGCCGTCCTCGTCCGCGCGGTCGCCGCGGCGGCAGTCTCGGAGACCTCGGTGGAAGCGCTGCAAGCGCTCGCCGAAGCCGCGCGCACGGTGTGTGCCGCGGAGATCGCGCTACTGCGGGCTCCCGACGAGACCGGCGAGCGGCTCGAAGCCGTGGCCGTGTCGGCCTCCGAGGCGGTCGCCGCCGAGCTCGAGGGGACGGTGCTACCGGCGGCGGAGCTCCCCGGATCGACGGTCGACGAGGTCGCCCAGGCCCCGGCCGCAGTGCGCCGGGTCGCCGAGCGCAGCGGCGCCACGCGGCTCCTGCTCGTGCCCGCGCGCGCGAACGGCCATGCCGTCTCGCTCGAGCTGCTTCGCGCGGGTGAGCCCTTCAGTTCAGAGGAGCGGCTCGCCGCCGAGTTGTGCGCGGCGCACGCGGCTCTCGTCCTGCGCGCCTTCGCGGCCGGCGGCGAGGCGTCCTCCCTGGCCCGGCCGGCGCTCGAGCTCGCGGGCGAGGCGCTCGCGGCCGCAATGTACGAGCAGGACACGGCCGCGGAGGTAGTCCACCTCGCTGCGCGCGTCACGGGGGCCTCGGCCGCGATCCTCTGGGAGAGCCGCGACGGGAGCCTCGGCCCGCGGGCAACCTGGGGCGTTGGCGAAACCTTCGACTTCACGGCTGCGCTTGCGGCCGCGGAGCACTCGCTCGCCGAGGCCGGCTCCGTTCCCGCGCAGGCTGCCGAACGGCTGCCCAAGAACGGCCTCGTCTCGACGACCCTGCAGCTCGGCAGGCCTCCGCTCGGCGTGCTCCAGCTGCTCCATTCCGAGGGTGAGGAGCCGGACGCCGAGCAGCTCGCGCGGCTCTCGACATTCGGAGTCCGCGCCGCTCATGCGCTCCGCACCGGCGAGCGCGCCCGGCTGCTGGCGCTGGAGCTCGAGCGGACCCGGGCGCTGCTCGAGGTGATCGCGCAGGCAACTGCGGAGCTTTCGGTCTCCCATACGCTCGAGACCGCAGTCGAGCGGGTCGCCGAGCTGCTCGGCGTCGACCGCGTCGCCGTCTACCTCCGCGCAGAAGGCGACGGCGAGCTCGAGGAGGCGACCAGCCGCGGGCTCGCCGGCCCGCACGAACGAGTCGCCGACGGCCTGCTCGACCTGGCGCTCGGCCCCTCGGGCCACCGGAACGTCCTCCAGGTATCCGACGTCGTGCGCGAGCCACGGCTCGCCGCGGTCGCGGCGGTCGCCCGCGAGACCGGAATCGGTTCGGCGCTTGCCGTTCCCCTGGTTGCCCGCGGCGAGGTCGTCGGGCTGCTTGCGGCGTATCCGGCAGGAGGGCCCGACGCCGCCGAGCATGAGACGGCGCTGCTCGCCGCGCTCGCCGGACAGCTCGCGGTTGCGGTCCAGAACGCGCAGCTCCACGAACAGACGACGCGGCTGGCGGAGGAGCGCGAGGCGGCTTTCACCAGGGAGCGGGCGGCGGCCAGGCGGCTCCGCGCGCTGTACGAGGTCTCGCGCTCGTTCGCCCAGAGCCTCTCGTTCGAGGACACTCTCGACACTCTGGCGCGGACCGTCGTCGAGGTGCTCGATCTCGACGCGGCCGTGGTGCGCTTGCCGGACGAGCGGCGCGAGCAGCTCATGCCGCTCGCGATCCACGTGCGAGACCCGCAACTCGCCGCGGCTGCCGGAGCCATCCTGTTCCAGCCTGTCCCGTTCGGCCAGCGGAACGTGCAGCGGCTCTTCCGCGACCAGCGGAGCTTCCGGCTCGGCCGCGGCCGTGGCGAGCAGTTCCTGCCGGCACTCGCACCGTTCCTCGAGCGGGGCTGGACGGGCGCCATCGTGCCCGTCGCACTGCAGACGGAGGTGCTCGCGTCGCTCGGAGTCTTCTCCTTCCGGCCCGGCAACCCGCTGTCGGACGAGACGATCGAGGCCGCGACGGCGATCGCCGGCCAGGTCGCCCTAGCGATCGACAACGCGCGCCTCTACCAACAGCAGAAGCAGTTCGCCGACACGATGCAGCGCTCGCTCCTGCCGCGGGCGCGGCCTGTCGTGGAGGGCCTCGACGTGGGGGAGGTGTACGAGCCTTCGGCGCGGGTGGAGGTCGGCGGCGACGTCTACGACTACCTCTCGCTCGACGACGGCCGGCTCGCGGTCGTGCTCGGGGACGTGACCGGGCACGGCGTCGAGGCGACCGCGGACATGGCGATGGCGAAGTTCGTCTTCCGTTCGCTCGCGCGCGAGCATCCGGAGCCGGCCGACTTCCTTGCCGCGGCGAACGAGGTGATCTGCAGCGAGATCGCCAGCGGCAAGTTCATCAGCATGGGCTACGTCGTCGTCGACGGCGCCCGCGGCACGGTCGCAGGCGCCAGCGCGGGTCATCCCTCGCCGCGGATCGTCCTGCCCGACGGGACGACGCGGGCGCTCGAGGCGCACGGGCTCGTGCTCGGCATCGACGGGGGCCAGGAGTACACGGAGTCCCACGCCGAGCTGCCGCCGGGCGCCTCGCTCGTCCTCTATACAGACGGCGTCGTCGAGGCGCGGCGGGACGGGGAGCTGTACGGCGACGAGCGGCTCGACGCGCTCCTGTCGGAGCGGCGCGGGCTGACTGCGCGCGAGCTTGCCGCCGCCGTCGCCGAGGACGCGCGCGAGTTCGCAGGGGGCGACCTCTCCGACGACCTTGCGGTCGTCGTGATTCGCCGGACTTGACCCGTCTCCCGGGCCGGCTGCAGTGGGTGGTCTTCGCAGCGGGCGCCGGGGCGACCTCGGCTGAGATCTGCGCCTCACGGCTGCTTGCTCCGTACTTCGGCTCCTCGACCGTCGTCTGGGCGAACGTGATCGGGCTCGTCCTGGCGGCGCTTTCGCTCGGCTACTGGTTGGGCGGCCGGATCGCCGACCGGCACCCCTATCCGCACGTCCTCGGAGCCATCGTCGTGACGGGCGGCGCCCTCCTTGCGGTCGTTCCCTTCGCTGCGCAGCCGCTTCTCGACCTGACCGTCCGGGGACTGGACAACGTCTCGGCGGGCGCCGTCGTCGGTTCGTTCGTCGGCTCCCTCGTGCTCTTCGCACCGCCCGTCGTGCTGCTGGGGATCGCTGCGCCGTTCGCGATCCGGCTCGCGGTCACCGACGTCACGGTGGCGGGAGCGGTCGCCGGAAGGCTGTACGCGCTCGCGACGGTCGGGAGCATCCTCGGCGTGTTCGTGCCGGCGATCGTGACGATCGAGCTCGTCGGCACGCAGCGGACGCTGGTCGGCACCGCCGTCTTCGTATCCCTTTGCGGCTCACTGCTGCTCCGCCGCCGCTGGCTCGCCGCGCCAGTCGCGCTCGCCGTCGTGCTCGCGGTGCCGGCCGGAGTCGTCAAGGACGTTCCGGGTCTCCTCTACGAGAAGGAGTCGCAGTACCAGTTCGTCCAGGTCGTCCAGCACGGCTCGGAGCGCGACCTCTATCTGAACGAGGGAATCGCCAAGCACTCCGAGTGGCGATCGGGCACAGTGCTCACCGGCGACGAGTGGGACATGTTCCTGACCGTGCCGCCGCTACTCGGCCGGAAAGTCCGCCGCGTGGCGATCCTGGGCAACGCCGGCGGCACGACGGCGCGCGCCTATGGCGTTTTCTATCCGTCGGCGCGGATCGAAGGCGTCGAGCTCGACCCGGACGTGACTGCGGCCGCGCGGCGCTACCTGGGGCTGGGCCGGATCCGGCGCTTGCACGTCGTCACCGCCGACGCGCGGCCGTTTCTCCGGCGGACCCACGCGCGTTTCGATGCGATCTTGATCGACGCGTACCGCCAGCCGTACGTGCCCTTCTACCTCGCGACGCAACAGTTCTTCCGCCTCGTGCGCGCCCGCCTGCGGCCTGGTGGCGTCGTCGCGCTGAACGTTGCGACCGTGGCCGGCGACCATCGGCTCGCAGAGCACGTTGCGAGCACGCTGCGCACCGTCTTCCCGCAGGTCCTTACGTGGCAGGCGCTGAAGCTGAACCAGCTCGTGCTGGGCTTCGATCGTCCCGTCTCGCAGGCGCGCCTGCGCGAGGCGGTCACCCGGACGCCCGAACGGATCCGGGTGCTGACGCAGCTGCTGGCGGCGCACGCGCAGCCGGCCGCGCCGAGCTCCGAGCCGTGGACGGACGACCGAGCGCCCGTCGAGTGGGTGACCGACCGGATGATCCTCGAGTACGCCGCGCGTGGAGCGAACCTGCACGAGCGGCTGCTCCCGACGGCTCCGTGAGCGGAGGTTTCCTGCTTCGAAGCTAGAATCCATGCGTCCCGTGGCCAAGCGCGCCGGCTTCATCCTCTGTCTCGTCGTCTGCGCCCTCGGCGTCGGCGCGAGCCACGCGCGAGCGGACGGCACGCCGCCGCCGCCGACGACGATCGCGGACGGCGTCCAGATCGGCTCGGTCCTCGTCGGCGGGATGACGTCCGAGGACGCGACGGCCGCCGTGCAGACGGCCTACTTCGCGCCGGTCGTCGTGCACGTCGGGCATCGCAACGTCTCGGTCTCGCCGCATCACTTCCACACCGCGCTCGACGTCTCCACGGCCGTCCAGACCGCGCTCACGGCCGCGGCGGACACGGTCGTCCCGCTGAAGCCGACCTTCGACATGCAGCGCATCGCCAAGTGGGTCGGGACCCTCGCGACGAAGACGAACCGCGCGCCGGTCGCCGGCGCCGTAATCTTGCGCAACAACCGGCCGGTGCTAGCGCATTCGCGGCCCGGGCGTGAGCTCGCAAAGTTCCCCACGCGGATGCGAATCCGGGCCGCCGTCGTCAGCGGCGAGCGCACGACCGTCGTCGTCGCTCCTCTGCGCAAGCTCGCAGCGACGTCGGCGAAGGCGGAGCCCGTCATCGTCATCCACCGGGGCTCGAACCGTCTCTACCTCTACAACGGCGTTCGGCTCGTGCGGTGGTTCCCCGTGGCGACGGGGCAGCCGGCCTGGCCGACGCCGCTCGGCCACTTCGAGATCGTCGTGAAGCAGGTCAACCCCTGGTGGTTCCCGCCGACGCAGGACGCGTGGGCCGCCGGCGCCAAGCCCGTCCCGCCCGGCCCCGGCAACCCGCTCGGCACGCGCTGGATGGGCCTGAGCGCGCCCGGCGTCGGCATCCACGGCACCAGTGAGCCGTGGTCGATCGGCCACTCCGAGTCGCACGGCTGCATCCGGATGCAGATCCCCTCGGCCGAGTGGCTGTTCACCCGCGTGCGGATCGGGACGCCGGTGTTCATCGTTCCCGCCTAGCCTGCGATGCGGGGGCCGCTGAAGCTCGGGGCGCAGGCGCTCGCGGTCGCCGGGGTGGGGGTTCTCGCGACGCTGCTCGTGTGGAAGCTGACGCATCAGCAGCCGCCGCCGAAGGTCGGCGCCCGCGCGCCCGCGTTCTCGCTGCAGCGGCTGAGCGGTGACGGCGACCTCTCGCTTCGGTCGCTCCGTGGCAAGACCGTCGTCATCAACTTCTTCGCCTCGTGGTGCGACCCGTGCAAGCGGGAGGCACCCGTGCTCGAGCAGCTCTGGCAGCAGGACAAGGGGGACGGTCTCGTCGTCCTCGGCATCGACTCGAACGATTCGCGCGGCGACGCGCGCAAGTTCCTCAACGTGCACGGCGTCACGTATCCCGTCGTCTTCGACCACAACGGACGGGTGGCTTCGAACAGCTACGCCGTCGCGAACCTGCCGGTGACGTACGTCCTCAATCCGCAGGGGAGGATCGTCGGTGGGCAGATCCTCGGGCCGGTGAGCGAGGACACGCACTCGAAGGCGCTCTTCCGCTACGTCCACGCGGCGATGAAATCGTGACCGGACGCCTCAAGCTCACGGGCCAGCTACTGGCGCTCGCGTGCGTCGCAGGGCTGCTCGCTCTCCTCGTGTGGAAGCTCACGCATCAGGAGCACGCGCCGCGCGTCGGCGCGGTCGCGCCCGGATTTACACTCCAGCGGCTCGGCGGGCCGGGGACGGTGTCCCTCTCCTCCTACAGGGGACGGCCGGTCGTGCTGAACTTCTGGGCATCGTGGTGCAATCCGTGCAAGGGCGAGGCGGTCGTGCTCCAGCGTGACTGGACGCGTTACCGCAGTCGAGGCGTCGTCTTCCTCGGCGTCGACTACCACGACCTCGCGCCCGACGCCCGGCGCTTCATCGGCGCGCACGAGCTCACATTCCCGATGCTCGAGGATGGATCGGGACAGGTGACCGGCCGCTACGGGATCCATCAGGTGCCGGAGACGTATGTCCTGAGCCGGCAGGGACGGGTTGTGGCGCACCTCGCAGGCCCGATCACCGCTCCGGGCTTCGCAGCCGACTTCCGTGACGCGCTCGCGAAGGCCGCCGCGTGATCCTGCGCTTCGCTGCCGTGGTGGTGGCGGCGCTTGCGCTCGCCGGCCCAGCGGCGGCGGCTTGCAGCCATCCGCGCACGTCGCTCACGTACCTCGAGGGCCAGGTGATGTGCCCCACCTGCCACACGACGCTCGACCAGTCGAACTCGGCTGCGGCGCAGCAGATCGAGCGGTTCATCTCGCAGAAGATCGCGGCGTGCTGGACGTCGGAGCGGATCGAGTCGGCGCTCGTTGCGAACTACGGCCCGGCGATCCTCGCCGCTCCGCCGCACAAGGGCTTCGACCTGCTCGCGTGGTGGCTGCCGATTGTCGGCGTCCTGGCCGGTGCGCTCGTGCTCGCGTTCGGCGTCTGGCGCTGGAGCCGGCGGGGCGGGTCGGAGCCGGAGGAGCCTTCCGACTCCGGCCTCGACGAGGAGACGGAGCGCCGACTCGACGATCTCCTGGCACGCTTCGACTGATGGGCGGGAGACTCGGCATCTCGTTTGCCGCAGGGTTCGTTTCGCTGGTGCTGCCGTGCGTGCTGCCGCTCGTTCCCGGCTACCTCGCTGCGGTTTCGAGCGTGGAGGTGGGGCGGCTCGGGCAGCGAGGGACGGCGCGGCGTGTGATCGTCTCGAGCGTCCCGTTCATCCTCGGCTTCACCGCCGTGTTCGTCGTCCTCGGAGCGGGCGCGGCGGCGATCGGCAGCGTCGTCTCCGGCAACGCGAGGACCGAGATCGCGGGCTTCGTGCTCGTCGTGCTCGGGCTCGCGTTCGTCGGGCTCCTGCCGGTGCCGGAGCGGATCGTTGGCGCCGGACTGCTGACGGGCGCGCGCCGGCGCGGATCGGGTGCGCTGCTCGGCGGTGCATTCGCCGTCTGCGCGGCGCCGTGCATCGGGAGCGTCCTCGGGGCCGTCCTCGTCCTGGCCAGCACGAGCGGGACGGTGCTCAAGGGGACGGTCCTGCTTGCGGCCTACGCGCTGGGGCTGGGAGCGGCGTTCGTCGTCGCCGGGGTTGCATTCGCGCAGGCGATGGGCGCGTTCCGCTGGCTGCGTGACCACTACACGGTGATCCAGGTTGTGAGCGGCGTCATCCTGATCGTGCTCGGGCTCCTGCTCTTCTTCGACCGGGAGTGGTGGCTCCAGGTAGCGGTCAACCGCACGCTCATCGACCTGGGCCTCGCGAAGCCCTAGACCTCCGGCGGCTCGAGCTCCAGCGAACCACCCGCTAAGCGGTTCCGCGCCGCTTCAACCTGTTCCAGGACATGGTCGACGTTCACGCCGCGATGCTCCGGCGCGAACGGCGCGAGGCGTCGTGCCGCCTTCTCCAGTTGGCTCCCGGTGGCGACTGGCCGGCCTCGTCCCGCCTGGTACCACGCGACCGCGACGTGGACGAGGCCCTGGAAGAAGTCCCGCTCTTCCGGCGGCGCCGCGCGCCACGCCTCCTCGAGCTCTTCGTGTGCTTCGAAATAGCGGCCGGCCCGAATCTCCGCCAGACCCCGCTTGAACGGCGCATCCACTCCGATCTAACCTTCCCGCGTGGCGACGATCCTGCTATGTGGGGTCGATCTCTTCTTTCGGGGGAGACTCGAGGCGCTCCTGCCGAGCCATCGCCTGATCACGGTCGACCATACGGAGGATCCCGACATCGTCCTCGCCGACGTTTCGCGCGTCGATCCCGACGAGGTCGCGGACGCGTATCCGGAGGTCCCGATCGTCGGGTACACGAACCACACCGACACCTCCGGCCTGCGCGCCGCGCATGCCGCCGGCTTCGACCAGGTGCTCGCGAAATCGGCTCTTGCAGAGCGGATCGGGGAGGTCGTCGACGAACTCAGCGGCTCGCCCGAGCCCTGACGGTTGGCGGCGCAGCCGTTCACAGCCGCTATCTACAGTAGGGCGCTGTGACGTACATCATCGCCGAGCCGTGCATCGACATCAAAGACCGCTCCTGCGTGGACGTGTGCCCGGTCGATTGCATCCACGAGTTCGACCGGATCCTCATCATCGACCCCGAGGAGTGCATCGACTGCGGCGCCTGCGAGCCCGAATGCCCGGTCGAGGCGATCTTCCCCGAGGATGCGCTGCCGGACAAGTGGAACGCGTTCGTCGAGATCAACTACGCCTACGGCGATCCGAACCGCATCAACGAGTTGACCCAGAAGTACGCGGACGACAACGACGTCCACAACGAGCCGATCGAGTAGGGAGGCGGCAAGGGGCGTGAGGCCTCAGACACTCGACCACGTCGCCTACTGGCTCGCAGACCGCGATGCCCTCGCGGACTTCGCTGTTCGTCATCTCGGGATGCACGTGATCGACCGCACCGACGCCTTCACGCTCGTGGGCGCTGACGCGCGCCGCGGCAAGTTGACGCTCTTCGCAGCGGAAGGGCCTCGCGAGCGGGGCGCACTGGAGCACGTGGCCCTGCGGGTCGGGGATCTCGACCTCGCCCTCGCCGAGCTGCCTGACGGCCTCGAGGTCGAGCGCCCGAGGACAGGCGAGGCGTACTTCGAGCTTGGCGAGGGTGTTGCCCTTGGCCTCGTGCAGGCGGAGACCGACCTCGACTACGACCTCGACCACGTCGCGCTGCGCTCGGCCGACCCGCAGGCGACGGCGTCCGAGTACGGCTCGCTCGGCTTCCACGCCGCGCCGGACGGGCCGTCGGGCTGCCCGCGGGTCGAGGTGGGCGGCGCGTGGGTCGAGTTCCAGCCCGGGGAGCCGGGAGCGCCGGAGCGTCCGCTCCTCAACCACCTCGCCGTGCTCGTGGAGTCGGCCGACGAGCATCTCGCCGCCGCCCGCGACCTCGGCGTCGAGGTCGACAACGTCGTGGACGCCGCGAACACGCTCGCCGTCTTCGTCTGGGGGCCGGAGCGCGTGCGGATCGAGTACGTCGAGCACAAGCCGACGTTCTCGCTGACCTGACTTGCGGGTCACCGTCGCAGGCGCCGGCATGGCGGGGCTCGTGGCCGCCGTGCGGCTGCGTGAGCTCGGGCATGACCCGCGCGTGGTCGAAAAGGGCACACGCGTGGGCGGGTCGATGCTCCTCTCGTCCTGCGTCGTCTGGCGGCACCTGGATTGGGAGACGTTCCGTGCCGAGTGCCCCGGCGGCGACGAGCGCCTGCAGCGGCTGATCTGGGAGCGGCTCGACGACGCGCTCGGCTGGCTCGAGGCGCTCGGCGCCGAGCCTGTCTGGCGCGACACCGAGAATCCGCTCACGACCGGTCGTCGCTATGACCCACGCGCGCTCACGGCGCTCCTGGCTGC
>DASQCM010000016.1:0-13381 GCA_035634675.1 Gaiellaceae bacterium | reverse complement strand
GTCGCGCCTGACGGACAAAACGTGTAGAGGTCGCCGATATCGGACTCGTCTTCGAACACCAGAAGCTCGGCGACTCTCTCGAGCTCAATGAGCGGGCCCCTTTGGCGACTCGGCTCGGGTCGGCCGCCGCCAAAGCCGTCGAGCTCGTACAACTCCCCGTCGACGACCCGTCGTCGCCGGAACGGGAGCGTGTTCACGAGCGCGCCGCCAACACCGAGCGCCTCGCGCTCCACGTAGTCGAGCGTCCGGTCGAGCTGTTCATAGCGGACCAGCATGTCGCGGTGGACCTCGTCGCACGAGCAGCCGCAGATCGAGTCGTGCGGATGGTTCCGCAGCAGGTCGCGCCACGCCAGCCGCAGGTCCTCGGCCGGATACGGCGTCTCCTCGCGCAACGTCCGGAGCGCCGCCGCCGTCTCGATCGAGAGCAGTCGCCGCTCGGCACGCTCGTTCGCCTGCTTGAGGTAGATCCGTGCCGAGTTGACGCCTCGCAGGACGTTCTGAAGGCGGCTGCCGACGAGCTCACCTTCTTGAACGGGCAGCCCCAGCGAGCCGGGCGCGTACTCGTCGTAGCGGCCGATGCGGAACTCCGTTCCGAACGTCCGCTCGAGCTCGGCGAGGATCTCCGGCAGCTCGGGCTCGACCGGGAGGTGGTCGGAGCCGTTGGCGAGCAGGATCTCGTCCTCGCCTGCGTCGCGCAGGAGCTCGCCGAAGGCGCCGACGATCCGCCGCACGCGCTGCTCGGCGTCGTGATCCCACGTCAGCCGGGCGAAGTTGTCGTAGTGCGGCAGCATCTGGCAGGCAACCACCTCGGCAGGCCCGGCACGCCAGCGGAAGATGACACCAACGTCGTCGAGCTCGTCTCCGAGCCCGCGCGAGAAGAGGAAGGTACCGAGGCCGAACCCGTCCAGGATCTGCGGCAGCTGCGCCGGATGGCCGAAGCTGTCGGGCATGTAGCCCGCGCCGCTCGGCTCGACCCCGAACCGGCGACAGACGCGCCGGCCGAGGAGGAGATTGCGCACGAGCGCCTCGGCGCCGACGAGGATCTCGTCGGGCAGGACGTACGAGGGGCCTACCTCGAGCCGGCCGGCGTCGAGCAGCGCGCGCAGCCGCCCCTCGTTCTCGGGCCGCACCTCGAGGTAGTCCTCGAGCACGATCGCCTGGCCGTCGAGCGTGAACGAGGTGAAGCTGTCGTCGCCTTCGAGGGTGTCGAGCACCCCGTCGACGACCGCGCCGAGGCGCAGCCTGAACTGCTCGAATGGCAGGTACCACTCGCGATCCCAGTGCGTGTGTGGGACGACGAGGTAGCGAAACTCCGACACCTCTGGCACGGCCGGAGAGCCTACTGACACCGCCGATACGATCGACGCGTGCGGTTTCCGGTGGTTCTGTTCGATCTCGACGGCACCGTCGTCGACTCCGGGGCGATCATCCTCGCCTCGATGCGGTATGCCACGCGGGAGGTGCTCGGCCGCGACTACTCCGACGAGGAGCTGCTCCAAACGGTCGGCGGGCCCGGCCTGGAGGCGCAGATGCGCGCGCTCGACCCGAGCCAGGTCGAGCGGCTCGTGGACGTCTATCGCGCGCACAACGAGCCCCTGCACGACGAGCTCGAGGCGTGCGCGGGGATGGAGGACGTGCTCGTGCGCCTGCACGAGGAGGGCCGCACGCTCGGCATCGTCACGGCGAAGCGTCGCGCAACGGTCGAGCTCGCCTTCGCGCAGGTGCCGCTGGGCCATCTATTCCAGACGATCGTCGGCGGAGACGAGACGGAACGGCACAAGCCCGACCCGGCTCCGCTGCTGCTCGCCGCCGAGCGGCTGCACGCCGATCCGGCGGAGACGGCCTACGTCGGGGACTCGCCGTTCGACGTTCGCGCGGCCAAGGCGGCGGGGATGTTCGCCGTGGCCGTGACCTGGGGCCGGATCCACGAGCGGGAACGGCTCGAGGCGGAGGAGCCCGACGCGATCGTCGACACCGCAAAGGAGCTCCTTGGCGTCCTCTAAGACGACCACGGCTGAGGCGCGCGCCGCCGAGCTGCGCGAGGTGCTCAACAGGGCGCTGATCGCGTACCACGTCGAGGACTCGCCGATCATGGAGGACGCGGCCTACGACGCACTCTTCGACGAGCTGCTCGCGCTCGAGGCCGACCATCCGGAGCTCGCCGCTCCCGACTCGCCGACGCGGCGCGTCGGTGGCCTATCGGACAAGTTCGAGAAGGTCCGGCACCTGGAGCCGATGGGCTCGCTCGAGAAGGTGACGACCGAGGAGGGGCTGCGGAAATGGGACGAGGACGTCCGCAAGCGCCTCCTCACCGGCGAGCCGGTCGCCTACGTACTCGAGCCGAAGATCGACGGGCTTGCGGTCAACCTGACGTACGAGAACGGCCTTCTCGTGCGCGGGGCCACGCGCGGCGACGGCGTGCAGGGCGAGGACGTCTCGCCGAACCTGCGCACGATCAAGGCGATTCCTCTGCGGCTCGAGGGCGACCCTCCGGCCGTGATCGAGGTCCGCGGCGAGGTCTATCTGCCGCTCAGCGGCTTTCGGGAGCTGAACGAGCGTCTCGCCGGGACGAATCAGAAGCTGGCGCCAAATCCGCGCAACGCTGCGGCGGGGAGCCTTCGCCAGAAGAACTCGGCGATCACCGCCGACCGACCGCTCTCGATCTGGGTCTACGGAGCCGGCCACCGCGAAGGTGTCGAGTTCGAGACGCAGTTCGAGATGCTCGAGTGGCTGCGCGAGCACGGCTTACGCACCAACCCGTACGCCGTCCGACTCGAGTCGATCGACGAGGTCGCTGCCGCCTGCGGCGAGTGGGAGACGCGGCGGCTGGAGCTGGACTACGAGATCGACGGGGTAGTGATCAAGGTCGACTCCCTCGAGCAGCAGCGACGGCTCGGAGCCCTGCACTCCCGCCCGCGCTGGGCACGTGCCTACAAGTGGGCGCCTATGACCGCGGTAACGCGGCTGCTCGAGATCCGCATCCGCGTGGGGCGGACCGGTGCGCTCAACCCGTGGGCGATCATGGAGCCGGTCGAGGTCGGCGGCGTCACGGTCAGACGCGCGACGCTGCACAACGAAGAGGACATCAATCGCAAGCAGATCCGCGCAGGCGACGATGTCATCGTCCAGCGCGCCGGCGACGTCATCCCGCAGATCGTCGGCCCTGCGGGCCCGCATCGCCGGGGGACGAAAGAGTTCCGGATGCCGACCCATTGCCCGCTTTGCGGCACGAAGATCGTGAAGCCGGAGGGCGAAGCGATGCACCGCTGCCCGAACCGCGCCTGCCCGTCTCGCGGGCTCGAGACGCTGATCAGCTGGACCGGGGTTGCCGACATCGACGGCGTCGGCGAGCAGACGATCCGCGTCCTGTGGGAGAAGGGCCTCGTCCGCTCGCTGCCCGACCTCTACCGACTGACGAAGGAGCAGCTGGTGGAGCTCGACGGGTTCGCGGAGATCTCCGCGAGCGCAGCGATCGAGTCGATCGAACGCTCGAAGCAGGTGCTGTTCTTCCGGGTCCTCCTCGGCCTGAACATCCCCGGGATCGGCTGGGTGCTCGCGCGCAACCTCGCGAGCCATTTCGGCACCGTCGACCGGGTGATTGCGGCGACTCCCGAGGAGGTCGCCGAGGTCGAGGGGTTCGGCCCCGACCGTGCCGAGGACGTCGTCGACTGGTTCGAGGACGAGCAGAACCGTGCCCTCGTCCAGGAGCTCCGCGACCTCGGGCTCCGCTTCGAGTTGAGCGACGACGAGCGGCCGCGGGAGGGCCCGCTCTCCGGTCGCACGTTCGTCATCACCGGCACGCTCGAGCGCTTCTCCCGCGAGGAGGCGACGGCACGGCTCGAAGACCTCGGGGCAAAGGTGACGGGATCAGTCTCGGCGAAGACGACCGGGCTGGTCGTGGGGGAGGAGCCTGGCGCCTCGAAGCTGACGAAGGCCCGGAAGGCCGAGGTTCCGATCCTCTCCGAGGCCGACCTCCTGAAGCTGCTCGGCGAGTCCTAGGAGGCCGCCCGCGCGAGCACCTGCGCGAAATGGTTCTGTGATTGCTCGGCGTAGAACGTCTTGACGGGGCGGCCGTTCTCGAGGATCGAGAACACGTAATGGTCACCGACGAAGCCCGAGAGGGCGGAGGAGTTGTTCGTCGTCCCGGTCTTGGCGCGCACGTGACCGCGCGCGGGCCCCGTGCGCATACGGTGCTCGAGCGTGCCCGTCACACCCGCGATCGGCAGGGCGGGCGTGACGTACGGCTGCACGTCGGGGTTGAGCCACATCGTCCGCAGGAGCATCGCCAGCCCGGCCGGCGTCCATCTGTCGACGAGCGAGAGGCCGGAGCCGTCAACCATCCGCACCCCGGCGAGCGGGACGCCCTCCGCTGCGAGCAACTGCCGCGTGACCGCGATCCCGGCCGCCGCCGAGCCCGCGCTCCCCTGTACGGCGCCGACCTCCTTCAGCAGCATCTCCGCATAGAAGTTGTCGGAGTAGACGTCCATGTGCCGGACGAGAGCGGAGACGGGCGGTGACTCCACATCCGCGAGTGGAATCGCGCCCGCAGGCGCGACGCCCAGGGCGGCGGCTCCGCCGACGCTGACCCCGGCCCGCTGCAGGTCGCGGCGGAACCGCTGCGCGGCGTAGAGCGCGGGCCGCGACGTCTCGTAGCGGCCCGTCCACCCGCGGTTGACGATCAGCGCGGAGAGCGCCGGGGACTGGTGGAGATAGAAGTCCGCCTTCCAGCCGACACCGACGCGGCGTGAGTCGAACCAGCTCTCGTCTCCGAGGACCCGGCCGGTGACGCGCGTGATCCCGGCCGCGGCCACCTGGTGCGCGAGCGAGACGAGCGCGGCGGTGTTCAGCGACGGATCCCCGTACCCCTTGAGGACGAGATCCCCGTGCCAGACCGTCCCGCTCTGCGTGCCGTCGCCGAGGACGTCCGTCTCGATCCGGAAGGACGGCCCCAGCGCGGTGAGGGCCGCATACGTCGTGGCGAGCTTCTCGTTCGATGCGGGCCGAAGCGGCAGGTGTGCGTTTTGCGCAAAGAGCGTCTTCCCGGTTCGGAGATCGACGGCGATCGCGCCCGTCTGCCCGGGGCTGACGTGCGGCACGCGCAGTGCGCGGGCGAGCTGAACTTGGAACCCGCTGCGCGAGCTCGCAAGGGCGGCGGACGCGAGAAGCAGAGCGACGATTGCCGACGCGGCGGCGGCGAGACGGAACGGCACGGCCTTCCATTGTTCAAGCAAGTCGCCAAACGTCAAGCCGCGTGGGTCGGCCCGTTGTCGAAGATGGGCCACGAGACCCATTCCAGTCTTCGACTCGCCGTCTGATAATCCGGGGTCATGCCGCTGTGGGACCGGATCGCGGAGTTGCTAAGCCTGCCCGAGGACGGGCCAGACGCGCCGACGATCGAGGCGATCGAGACGACCTTGACGGACGGCTATGCCGCGGCGCTCGCGATCGACGCAGAGCGGTTGCGAATCGAGCGGCGGCTTGGCGACTCGCCGGACAAGAAGCAGATCGCCCGCCTCTCGAAGCGCCTCGAGACCGCCGACAGAGATCTGGCGGAGCTCCGGCCGCTCCTCCGCTCTCTCCATGCCCGCGCCCGCGCCACCCGGCGCGCCCGGGCCGCCTAGACGATCCCGCTCCGGACCGCGTACACCGCGGCCTGGATGCGGTTGTCGATCTGGAGCTTCATGAGGATGTTCGAGATGTGGTTCTTGACGGTCTTGGGGCTGATGTGGAGGTCGGCGGCGATCACGGCGTTGTCCTTGCCGTTCGCGATCAGCTTCAGGACCTCGATCTCGCGCTCGGAGAGCTCGGCGCGGATCAGCTCCTCGATCTCGGGCTGGGCGCTCGTGGCGCGGATCCGTTGCAGCACCTTCGCCGCGATGTTGGGGGAGATGAGGGCCTCGCCGCGCGCCGCCGCCTGGATGCCGGAGACGAGCTCCTGGATCGAAGCGTCCTTGAGGAGGTAGCCGCACGCGCCGGCGAGGATCGCGTCCGTCACGTCGCTGTCCTCGTCGGAGATCGTGAGCATCACGACCCGGGTGAGCGGCGAAACCTCCGCGATGTGGCGTGTCGCCTCGACGCCCCCCATCGACGGCATGTTGAGATCCATCACGACGACGTCGGGCGTGATCTCGCGGACGTGCGCCACCGCCTCGCCGCCGGTAGCCGCCTCACCGACGATGTCGAGCCCCTGTTCCTCGAGCAGGTTGCGGAGACCCGTGCGGAACAGGTCGTGATCGTCCACCAGCAGCACACGGAGCGCTTCCGTCTGGCGTTCCTCAACCGTCTGCACCAACTGCGTCACCGCGATTCCCCCTCTCGCGGCGCCCAGTGTAGTCAGTAAATCGTGATGGTGACGGTGCGGCGCCCCCAGGCCATGCACTGGGCCTGCGGCATCCAGAGGTCGATCGTCGCGCCCTGGATGCCGCTCCCGACGTCGGCGGCGACCCCGTTGCCGTAGCCGGGGACGTACATCTTGCTGCCGAGCGGGATCACGGACGGGTCGACGGCGACGACGCCGGGGCCGACCGGCATCCCGGTGGCCGTCTTGCCCGGCAGGTCGTAGCACGTCGCGCTCACGACGAGTGACCGGCTCCCGCTCACGGGCGGTGAAGTCGTGGTAGCCGGCTGCAGCTGCTGGGATTTCTGTGCCGCGGCGTCGGCCGTGGCCACGACGCTCTGCACCTGCGCCGCCTGCAGCCGTGCCTTTGCACGGAGTGCGGACACGTACGCAAGCCGGGCCGAGGCCGCGTTGGCAAGCTCCTGTTCGGCCTGCCGCGCGGCCTCCAGCGAGCGTTCGAGGCGTCGCGCCTCAGCCGCCAGAAGGAGCCGCGCGCGGAGCAGGCGGTGGCGGGCAGCCGTCGTGGCCACGACCATCCGGCGGCTCTGGTCCGCGACGTTCTTCAGGTCCTCGAGCTGTTGGAGGCCGTCGGCGAGCGAGGTCGCCCCGAGCATGACTGCAACGGCGTTGACGTTTCCGCGCTCGTAGAGGGAGCGGAGGTTGACCGCGAGCCGGCCTTGCGAGATGTGGAGCGTCGTCCGGGCGGCACCGATCTCCTGTCGAAGGGCCGAGCGGCGCCGGCGCAGCTCGACGGCCTCTGCCTGGAGGGACGAAACCCGCGCGCGCCATGCATGGAGGCGCGAGTCGAGCGAGTACACGCCGAGCAGCGCCTGGTGGATGCGGGTATCGAGCTGCGCGACGTTGACCGCTGGGCCGCGCGTCGTCCCGGAATCCGCCAGCGCGGCCGACGCAGCCGCCAGCATGAGCACGGCACCGACAGCAGCGAGCCGTGCCGTGCGTGATCTCCTCCGCCCCAGCACGTCGCGCCACCGTAGACGACTCGGCGACGCTGTGCGTCGGGTGCCGCGGCCCGGTTTCAGGAGCGTTTACCCAAATTGCAGGATTTTCGTGACGGTTCTCCTACACGACCATCCGGCAGTCCTGTTACCGTCCCCCCTTCGTGACGGGCGGGAGGACGTCATTGCGTGTGCCGAGGCGTGCGGCAGCGGTCTCGGCGCTGCTTATCGCTCTGCTTCTGACGGCGGCTGCGGGAGCGGCGCATGCCGACGGTATCGCTGCCAAGCGGGCCCAGGCGCGCGCCGTCCTCGTCGATCTCCAGCGCCTCGACGCGGCTGCCCAGCGGGCGAACAGCCGTTACCAGGAGGCCAGCCAGGGGCTGCGGCGCGTCGAGCGCCGGCTCGCCGTCAACCGGCAGGCCCTCGGTGTGGCGCGCAGCAACCTCACGCGCGCCCAGCGCGCGCTCATGAAGCGGCTCTTTGCGATCTACACGTCCCAGGAGGAGCAGTCGTCGCTCGCAGTCATTCTCGGGGCGAAGAGCCTCGACGATCTCATCTCTCGCATCGAGACGGTCAATTCGCTCTCGAAGCAGGACACGACGCTCATCAACCAGGTGGTCGGGTACCAGCACCAGATCGTCCACCACAGGATCCTCCTGCGCCAGGAGCGCGCCCGGCAGCACCGGCTGGTCGTCGTGCGGGCGGCGGCACGGAGCCGGATCGCGGGGAGGCTCGCCTCCGAGCGGAGCCTCTACGGCACGGTCAAGTCGCAGCTGCAGCAGATGATCGCGCAGCAGCAGGCGAGCCAGCTTGCGGCCGCGCACCGCGCGCAGCTCGCAGCGAAGGCGCAGGCCTCCGCACCCACCGGCAGCTTTGGGGTCGGCGATGCGACCGGCGGCACTGTCCCGTCGGGCCACTACAGCGGCGTCGTCGGGATCGCGATGCAGTACCTCGGCGTCCCGTACGTATGGGGGGGCGCCAGCCCGAGCGGCTTCGACTGTTCCGGCCTCGTGATGTACGTGTATGCGCAGGTCGGCATCTCGCTCCCGCACAACACCGTGGCGCAATGGAGCTACCCGCGGGCGGTCTCGGTTCCGCGGAGCGAGCTCCAGCCCGGCGACCTCGTCTTCTTCGCGGGCCTCGGCCACGTCGGGATCTACGTCGGCAACGGGCAGTTCATCCACGCCCCGCATACCGGCGACGTCGTTCGCATCGACAGCCTCGGCGGCAGCTGGTACGCCTCGGAGTACGTCGGCGCGAAGCGGATCCTCGGCTAGGTCTGCTAGGCGGGTTCGCCCGCGTACAGACGCTCGATCTCGTCCGCGAAGTGCTCGTGGATGACCCTGCGGCGTAGCTTCAGCGTCGGCGTCACCTCGCCCTCCTCCTGGGAAAAGTCCCGCGGGAGGACGACGAACCGCTTGATCTGCTCGACGCGCGTGCGGTCGCGATTGACGTCGTCCACGAGCTCCTGGGCGAGTTCCTGCGGTTCGCGTCCGCTCGCGGCGACCTCCGCGTCGTCGAGCGTCAGCAACGCCGTGACGTAGGGGCGGCGATCCCCGACGACGATCGCCTGCGAGATGAAACGCGACCCCTTGAGAGCGCTCTCGAGGTTCTGGGGCGAGATGTTCTTGCCGCCGGCGGTGATGATGAGGTCCTTCTTACGGTCGGTGATTTGCAGGAAGCCGTTCGAGTCGACCTTGCCGACGTCGCCGGTGCGTAGCCAACCCTCCTCCGTCAGCGCAGCGGCGGTCGCCTCCGGCTCCTTGTAGTAGCCGGCGAACACCGAATCGCTGCGGATCAGGATCTCGCCGTCGTCGGCGAGACGGACCTCGGTCCCGTCGACGGGCTGGCCAACGGTGCCGAGGCGGAAGTCGTCGGGCCTGTTCACGGTCGCCGAGCTGGCGCATTCGGTCAGGCCGTAGCCCTCGACCACCGGCACTCCGAGCGCGTGGAAGAACTCCAGCACGTCCGTCGAGAGCGGCGCCGCACCCGAGATTCCGAGGCGCAGCCGGCCGCCGAGCCGCTCGCGGACCTTGGCGAAGACGAGCCGCTCAGCCAGCCGCTGCTGCAGCGCGAGCAGGCGCGGCACCGGGCGCCCCTCTCGCTGGGCGCGGCTCGTCCGCGCGCCGACACCGAGCGCCCAGAGGCCGATGCGCCGCCGCAGCCCTCCGGCACGCTCGATCTCGCCGAACGTGTTCGCGTGAACCTTCTCGTACACGCGGGGCACGGCCGGAAGGATCGTCGGACGTACCTCGGCAAGCGCCTCGGGGACGCGCGTGACGTCGGCGACCAGCGCGATTGTCGCTCCGCGGAACGACCCGGCCTGATGGGCCAGCCGGGCATAGCTGTGGGCCATCGGGAGGAAGAGGAGCACCGTGTCGCCGGGGTGCTGTAGGCCCTCCACCACGCAGGTCGCCGCCGTGACGAGGTTCCGGTGCGTGAGCATGCAGCCCTTCGGCGGCCCCGTGGTGCCCGACGTGTAGATAAGCGTCGCGAGATCGTCCTCGTCCACCGGCTCGGGCTGCAGGTGCCTGGCCAGGCGGCCGTCGGACTCGAGCTTGTCGAGCCAGTCGAAGGGGATGATCTCCCGCAGCGCCGGTAGGGAGCCGCGGATTGAGACGAGCTTCCGCGCCTGCTCCTCGTCCTCGGCGAAGGCGAGCACCGCCTCGGAGTGGGCCAGCACGTACTCGCACTCCTTCGCCGAGCTCGTCGGGTAGAGGCCGACGACAACGGCCCCGATCGACATCACGGCCCAGTCGAGCAGGATCCACTCGAGCCGTGTGCGCGAGAGCACGGCCACGCGATCGCCTTTCTTGACTCCGCGCGCGAGCAGCCCGTGCGCGAGCGAGTCGACCCTCTCGGCAGCCTCGCTCCACGGGACCGGACGCCAGCCGTCCTCCTGTTCCTCGAGGTACGCGGGCTCGTCGGGCGGGTCCCGGACGATGTCGCTCCAGAGCTCAGGGGTCGTGCGCAGTTCCATGCGCGAATCGTATTGAGGAAGGGAAGGCGATGAAAAAGGAGAATTGCAGCGGTCCCTAACTAGACTGGAAATGGCAATGCGCACCATCTGGAACGGATCGATCAGCTTCGGGCTCGTCAACATCCCCGTCGGGCTGGCTCTCGCCACCCAGCGGCAGGACGTGTCCTTCCGCACCCTCCACCGCGAGTGCGGCACGCCGATCAAGCAGAAGCGCTGGTGTCCGGTGCACGAGCGCGACGTCGAGCCCGACGAGCTCGTCAAGGGCTGGGAGTTCGCCAAGGGCCAGTACGTGCTCGTCGAGGAGTCCGACCTCGAAGCTGTCGCGCTGACGCGCTCGCAGTCGATTGCGATCCTCCGCTTCGTCCGGCTCGAGGACGTCGATCCCGTCTACTTCGACCGCACCTATTACCTGGCCCCCGCTGACGCCGAGGCGCAGCGCAAGCCGTACGTCCTCCTCCTCCGCGCGATGGAGGACTCGGGAATGGCGGCAGTCGGTAAGTTCGTGCTGTGGGGCAAGGAGAATCTCTGCCTCATCCGCGCCAGAGCCGGAGCGCTGCTGCTCGAGACGCTCTTCTTCGCCGAAGACGTCCGCGCGAAGGACGAGATCGAAGAGGCCGTTGCCGAGACCAAGGTGCAGAAGGCCGAGCTGCAGCTCGCCGAGCAGGTCATTTCGAGCCTTGCCGGCGAGTGGACGCCGGAGGACTTCGAGAACGACTACCGCCGCGACCTCGCGCAGATGCTCGAGGCGAAGCTCGCAGGCCAGGAGATCGTCGCACCGGAGCCGATCGCCGAGGCACCCGTGATCGACCTGATGGAAGCGCTGCGCCAGAGCGTCGTCGATGCGCAGAGCCGCCGCGAGAAGAGCTCCTCAGACGGGAAAGCCGCCTCGAAGGGCGGCTCCCGGTCGCGGTCTCGCAAGACGCCGGCGAAGAAGTCCGCCTGACGCACGAAGCGTCTGTCAGTGCTGGGGCTGCGTCGCCCCGAGTGCCTGCAGCTGCGCCTGGAAGAGGTACTTGTCGATCTTCCCGTGGTAGATCGGCACGCCCTCTTCGACGCACACCTTGATCACCTCCTGCCGGTCGAGACCGAGCTCTTTCGACAGTTCTTCGGGCGTGAGGTGATTCGCCATATCTCTTGTACTCCTTCCCCTGGAACGAAAAAACCCGCCGCGCGCAACGCGCTGGCGGGCTAGATCGCACCCTTGCTTGTCGGCTTCGCGGACATCACTCGGCCCGCCCTGCAGAAGAATCCATTGCGCACAGAATATGCCTCTCGGGTGACGGACCGCAAACACCGGCTAGAGGGATTCGAGGAACGCGAGCTCGCGAGCGGCGGGACCCGGCTGGCGTACGCGATCGGCGGGGACGGTCCGCCGGTCGTCCTCGTACACGGACTGGGTGGCACGATCGACAACTGGCAGGCGCTCGCGCCGGCTCTCGGCGCGCGCCACCGTGTCCTCGTCCCCGATCTGCCGGGTCATGGGAGCTCGTCGCCGCTGTCAGAGGCGCGCAATGTCGACGCGCTGGCGGGCGCGGTGCTCACGATCGCCGACGCGGAGGAGATTCGCGGCGCAGTATGGGTCGGGCACTCGCTGGGAGGTCTGGTCGCGCTCCGCGCCGCCGCCCTCCGCCCGGACGCCGTGCGCGGGCTCGTCCTCGCGGCGGCGGCGGGGATCGGCTCCGCATCCCGCGCGGCCCGGGTGACGCTCAGCGTGCTCGGAGGCACCCGGCCGGGACGGCTGATCGCGCCCTACCGGCACGCGTGGGCGCACTCGCGGCTCGGCAGGCGGGCCGCGTTCGGCTGGTGGGGCGTGGCCGATCCGGACGCACTCGAGCCCGAGGCCGCCGAGGCGTTCCTCGTGGGGCCGGCGCACCACACCGACACGCGTCAGGCGGGTCGCGCGCTGCTCGTCTCGGATCCTCGTGGTGAGCTGGACCGCGTCGCCTGTCCGTGTCTCTGCCTCTGGGGCGCGAGCGACAACTGGGTCCGGCTCGAAGACGGGATGGAGTACGCCCGCCGACTGCGCGCGCCGCTCCAGGCGATCGCCGGTTGCGGCCACCTCCTGATCGGCGAGCGCCCGGACGCCTGCCTCGCCGCCATCGAGGAGTTCGCGGCGTCGCTGAAGGATTAGCCGGCAGCGACCGGCGCCTCGAACGGGATCACATCGCCTCCGGCCTCGTCCTCGTCGCGCTGCGGGCCGCCGCCGAGGAACTCGACCCGGCGTGCAACCACCTCGATCGCACTGCGCCGCTTGCCTTCCTCCTCCCACGATCGCGACTTGAGGCGGCCGTCGACGGCGATCCGCCGTCCCTTGCCGAGGTACTCGGCGCACAGCTCCGCCTGCCGGTCCCAGGCCGACACGGTCACGAAGTCGGCGCCTCCGTCGCGGCTCGCTCGATCCACCGCGAGCACGAAGCTCGCCACCTTCTTCTCGGGCCCGACCTCGCGCACCTCCACGTCGGTCGCGAGGTTTCCGATCAGCGTCACCACGTTCACATCCGCCTCCGTCGTTTGCTCGTCCCGAACCTAGGCGGAGAGCCGTAACGCGGGTGTGGCGCCTCCACAAGAGCTTCCTGACTTTGCGGATAGACTCGTGGCGGTCTTATGGGGCTCTTCTCGGGATTAACCGGCTTCGGCGGCCGCGATATGGCGGTGGACCTCGGCACCGCGAACACGCTCGTCTACGTTCGCGGGCGGGGGATCGTCCTCTCCGAGCCGTCGGTGGTCGCCATCGACCAGCGCTCGGGCGAGGTGCACGCGGTGGGCGTCGAGGCGAAGCGGATGCTCGGGCGGACTCCGGGGACGATTCAGGCGATCCGGCCGCTCAAAGACGGCGTGATCGCCGACTTCGACGTCACGGAGCAGATGCTCCGCCACTTCATCCAGAAGGTGCACCAGAACCGCTTCGCGCACCCGCGCGTCGTCGTCTGCGTTCCCTCTGGCGTTACGGGCGTCGAGAAGCGCGCAGTAGAGGACGCGACGATCGCGGCCGGCGCGCGCCAGGCGTATCTGATCGAGGAGCCGATGGCGGCAGCGATCGGCGCCGGGCTCCCCGTCGCCGAGCCGACCGGGAACATGATCGTCGACATCGGCGGCGGCACGACGGAG
>DASQCM010000015.1:0-4074 GCA_035634675.1 Gaiellaceae bacterium | reverse complement strand
ACGATCAGCTCCGGGTCGACGACCGCCACGATCGAGGCGAGAGCGCGAGCAACGAGCGCGGCCTCGCCAGCCACGACCTCGCGTGCGACCTCGTCGCCGGCCGCGGCCGCGGCGAAGACGCTGCGGGCGCTGCGCGCACGGCCGCCGGCCCGACGGGCGGCCCGCACTACGGCGGCGGACGAAACAGCCGACTCGAGCGAGCCGCGCCGCTGCGCGTCGCGGGAGTCGAGCGGCCCGTCGGCTAGCGGCAGGAAGGCAATCTCACCCGCAGCGCCGTGCGCGCCGCGGTGGAGCTTGCCGTCGAGGACCAACCCCATCCCGATCCCCGTGCCGACCGAGACGAAGGCGAAGGTCGACACGTTTCGTCCGTGGCCGTGGTCGCGCTCGGCGACCGTCGCGGCGTCGACGTCGTTCTCGATCGTTGTCTCCTCGCCGAGCAGCCGTCGCAGGTCCCGCAGGACGGCCGGCCGCTCCCAGCCCGGCAGGTTGGCCGCCATCCGGAGAGCCCGGCCGCCGGGCTCGACGACTCCTGGGCTGCCGACGACGATGTGGAGGAGCGGGCCGTCACGCGGGACGCCGCCCTCATGCAGCACCTCGGTCGCAAGCGCAGCGAGCTCGCGGACACGGCCGGTGCCGCTCGCCGAGTGCGCCCGCCTGGTCAGGCGCGTGCGGACCGTGCCGGCGAGGTCGGCGACGGCGCCCCGAACGAATTCCCGCCCGACATCGAGGCCGAGAACGAAGCCCGCATCGCTGCGGATCTCGTAGAGACGAGCGGTGCGGCCACGCACTCCGCCGCGTCGGCCGGCGGGTTGCACGAGCGCGGCGCGCTCGAGGCTGGCGAGCGCGAGCCCGACGGTCGGCTTCGAAAGTCCGGAGGCACCGGCCAGCTCGGTCCGCGAGACGGGCCCGTTCCCACGCATTCGCTCGAGCAGCAGTTGCTCGTTGAGCGTCCTGATCAGTCCCGGCCGCGCGGCGGCTCTCGTGTGGGGTCTCGCTGTCACCAGCTTGTCACGGCGATAAAGATAGGTTAGTTTCCTAACTCATGAAAGGTCACGCCCCGGGGGGTTTCGGCGGACCGCGCACCGTGATCACGGCCGCACGACGGCCAAGGAGGGATCAGAGATGAGACGAGCGCTTCTCGTCCTGCTGCTCGCGGGAGTCGCCGCGACCGTCTGGACGGCTGTGGGAAGCGGCGCCGGCGCACACAGGTCGGCCGCCGCACACAGGTCGGCCGGCGGCACGTCGGTCACGATCTCGAATGAGCAAGGCGCAACGTGGACCTGCGGTTACAACCCCTTCAATGCGAGCCTGATCGACTGGTCGTTCGGCCCGATCTACGAATCGCTCGTCTTCGTTGACGAGCTGAAGAGCGGCGCGGCGACGCCGTGGCTCGCCTCGAAGTACGCCTGGTCGAACCACAACAAGACGATCACGTTCACGATCCGTCCGGGGGTGAAGTGGTCGGACGGCAAGCCGCTGACGGCGGCGGACGTCCTCTACACCTTCCAGCTGATCAAGAAGTACAAGGCGCTAGACCTCCAGGCCGTGTGGGCGGTGCTGAAGAGCGTCACCCGCAACGGCAGCAAGGTCACCTTCAAGTTCAAGACCGCGGCGGTGCCGTACTTCTACTACGTCGCCGGCCAGACGCCGATCGTGCCCCAACACATCTGGAAGTCGGTCAAGAACCCGGTCACGTACAAGGACTCGCATCCGGTTGGGAGCGGTCCGTTCAAGTTCGCCTCGTGCTCGCCGCAGGTGATGAAGTACGTGAAGAACGGCCACTACTGGCAGCACGGCCTGCCCAAGATCGACACGGTCTACTACCCGGCGTACACGTCGAACGACCCGGCGAACCAGGATCTCGCCAGCGGCGCCGCCCAGTGGGGCAGCCAGTTCATCCCGAGCATCGACCGCTTCTACCTCTCGAAGAGCAAGGACAACCACTACTGGTTCCCGCCGGTCTCGAACGTCTCGGTCTTCATCAACCTCAAGAACCCGATCCTCAAGGACGTCGCGATCCGCCGTGCGATGGCCTATGCGATCGACCGGTCACGCGTCTCTCAGATCGGGGAGTACGGCTACGAGCCGGCCGCGAACCAGACCGGGATCGTGACGCCAACGTTCAAGAGCTGGCTGAACAAGGACCTGGCGAAGAAGTTCTCGTACAACCCGACGAAGGCGAAGCAGATCCTCACGAAGGCCGGCTACAAGATGAAGGGCGGTGTCTTCCAGACGAAGAACGGGAAGTCGCTCTCGTTCACGATGATCAATATCGGCGGCTACTCCGACTGGGTCGCCTCCGCGCAAATCGTCCAGCAGGAGCTGAAGGCGGTCGGAATCAAGGTCACGGCTTCGAACCTCTCGAGCACGACCTTTGACGCGGACGCTTATGCCGGCAAGTTCGATCTCATGTACAGCGGCAACGAGGCGGGTGGGCCGGCGCCGTACTACGAGCTGCGCCAGGAGCTCTACTCGAAGAACTCCGCGCCGATCGGCAAGACGGCGTCCTCGAACTGGGAGCGCTACTACAACAAGAAGGTCGACAGCCTGATCGAGGCCTACGCCGCCACGACGAGCTCGGCGAAGCAGCACTCGATCGTCGACCAGCTCCAGGCCGCCATGGTGCGGGACGTCCCGATCATCCCCATTACCGAGGGAGTCGACTGGTACCAGTACAACACGAAGTCAATCGCGGGCTGGGTGACGCAGAAGAACCCGTTCGCCAAGCCTGCCGCCTACGAGGTGCCCGACTGGGGCGTCATGCTTCTCCACTTGAGGCCCAAGGGGTGACCGCCTGAGCGAAACTTCCCGGACATGAGGCGCGGGACATGAGGTTCGTCCTCAGAAGGCTCGGATTCTTCGTGATCACGCTCTGGGCGGCGATCACGCTGAACTTCCTGATCCCTCGCCTCATGCCGGGCAACCCGGCGCAAGCGATGATGGGCCAGTACCGAGGCCGCATCAACCCGCAGGCGATCCACGCGCTCGAGATCGCGTTCGGCGTCAACAACCACCAGTCTCTGCTGAGCTCGTACTTCACGTACCTCGGCAACGTCTTCCGCGGGCGGTTCGGGATTTCGCTCACCTTCTTCCCCGACCAGGTGACCCACGAGGTTCTGCAGGCGCTGCCCTGGACGCTGGCTCTCGTCGGCGTGACGACAATCCTCGCTTTCGCGCTCGGGACGCTGATCGGGCTGCTAGCCGCCTGGCGGCGAGGCGGAACGCTCGACAGCCTCATGCCACCGATCTTCGTGATCACGTCGTCATTCCCGTATTTCTGGCTGGCAATGCTCGCGATCTGGCTCTTCTCGATCAGGTTCCACTGGCTGCCGTCGAGCAACGGCTACAGCATCACGGACAACGTCGGCTGGACGTGGACGTTCGCGTACGACGCGTTCAAGCACGCGCTCCTGCCGGCGATGACGATCCTCGTCACGTCGATCGGCGCCTGGATCCTCACCATGCGCAACAACACGATCACCGTCCTCACCGAGGACTACGTCCGGATGGCGCGGGCAAAGGGCCTCCGCCCCTGGCGAATCATGTGGACGTATGCAGGCCGGAACGCGATCCTGCCGAATCTCACCGGATTTGCGATGTCGCTCGGCTTCGTCGTCGCCGGGGCGATCCTCGTCGAGTTCGTGTTCAACTACCCCGGGGTCGGTTGGATGTTCCTGCACTCGGTCGAGAGCGAGGACTACGCGCTGATGCAGGGCCTGTTCCTGCTGATCACCGTCACCGTGCTCACGGCGATCCTCGCCGCCGACGTCGCGACGGTGATCCTCGATCCCCGCACCCGGGATGAGAGATGAGTGCGCCCTCAATCGGAGCGACCGACCACCTCGCGACGCCGCCCGTCGGGCCGGCGCCGATGGTCGCGGAGGTACGGCAGGGCCGCTGGGGCGATCTCTGGCGAGCGATCAGACGGAACAAGAAGGCGGTCGCAGGAGCCTTCATCCTCCTGGTCTTCACCGTCATCGCGATCTTCCCCGGCCAGATCGCCCCGTACGACGGGCAGGCGATGATTTTCCAGCCGGCGCTGCCGCCGTCCTGGCATCACCTGCTCGGCACGAC
>DASQCM010000014.1:0-4462 GCA_035634675.1 Gaiellaceae bacterium | reverse complement strand
GAGATGCCGCCGAGCCAGCAGAACAAGCCCATCCCCAGGAGATACAGCACTGCGATTCCGATCCAGGTCATGAGTTAACGGTATCGAGAGCCGTGTTAGGCCCGTATGAAGCTTTCCGGTGGTTTCAGGCGTAGCCGAGCTCGGCGAGGAGCGGTCCCGCCTCCGCCTCGACGTCGGCGAGCTGCTCGGTCGTGAGCTCTCGGTGCCGGCGGCCGATCGACGAGTCCCGGAAGCCGTCGAGGGCGCGGTGTGTGGAGGTGACGTTGGCGTCGAGGAACTCCGCGAGGCGGTCGGCCACCCTGGCGACCGACTCGTAGCGCAGCTCGATCAGGCGGTCGCCGACGCCCGCGGCTTGCACGGCCTCGACATAGCGACGCCAGGCCCAGGCGCAGCGGCGGGCGTCGCTCACCTGCGGGAACTCCTCGCGCCGCTCGGGCTCCACCCAGAAGCGGGGCTGTGCTCCATACGGCAGCCCGGCGTCGTCCTTGCCGGCCTGGTCGGCGTTGAGCCAGCCGCGCTCGAGCAGCGAGCAGACCACGTCACGGCCGTCGCGCACCGCGTGTACGGCGAGCGCCTCCGGATACGCCTCGAGCGCAGCGCCGAGGACGTGCGCGGTCTCGGGCGTCTGCTCGACGCCGCGCAATCCCCACGCGAGCCCGATGCGCCGGATCCGTTCGAGGATCCGCCGTAGCTCGTCCGCCGACGGGCCTGACGGGAGCGCCGCCTTCCAGGGCGTCACCTCGCCGAAGTCGACGAAGCCGGGAAGGCCGCCGATCGCGCGGCCGATGAATGTCGTCCCCGAGCGCGGGCAGCCGACGACAAACACGAGCCGTTCCTCGTGCCCGAGCCTCGGCCGCTGGACGAGCGAGCGCTCGGCGACACGGGCGCCCGCGGTGCAGTAGTCGAGGACGCTCACAGCAGGTCCGGGAGTGAGTCCGGCACGAGCCCGAGCCCCTGCCGCAGCGTCTCGATCAGCGCCTGAGCCTCCGCGAGCAGCGTCGCCAGCTCGTCCACTTCGCCTCGGGGCACCTCCAACGTCACCCGCACCGGCGAGCGCGCAGTGGAGGAGAGGGCAAGTGTCTCGACGTCGTCGGTCGCGAGCGCGGTCACGTCCAGATACTCGTCCCGCGCGAGCCGCCTGCCCGGTGCGAACCGCTCCGCCGCCGAACGCAGCCGTTGGGCGAGCACGCCCGCGTAGTGGCCGGGCAGGCGGATCGTCGCCTCGCCGCCGCGCAGGCCGATGGTCGCCGACCAGCTCGCGTAGCTCTCTCCGCCGCCGTCATGGCGCAGCACTGCGACCACGCACGAGGTCGTGACGCCGATCGGGTAGCGCTCCTCCATACGGCCAGCGTAGCCCCGGGCCCCGGACGAACAGCGCTATATTGACCGGCCGCATGACGAACGAGACCATCAACGACCCGCGCCTCGAGGAAGGGGTTTGGACGACCGATCCCGAGAGCGGCGAGATCGTCCCCGACTACGAGTCGACCTTCCCCACGATCGAGGAGGGACAGGTCGTGAACGGCACCGTCGTTCGCGTCGACAAGGACGAGGTCCTCGTGGACATCGGCTACAAGTCCGAGGGCGTCATCCCGGTCTCCGAGCTGTCGATCCGGCGCTCGGTCAATCCCCAGGACGAGGTCTCGGTCGGCGACGACATTGCCGCGCTCGTGCTGACGAAGGAGGACGCCGAGGGCCGGCTGATCCTCTCGAAGAAGCGCGCGCGGTTCGAGATCGCCTGGAAGGCGATCGAGACCGCCCACGAGAACGGAGACCCGGTAAACGGGCGCGTGATCGAGGTCGTGAAGGGCGGACTGATCCTCGACCTCGGCGTCCGCGGATTCCTGCCGGCGTCGCTCGTCGACATCCGCCGCGTGCAGGACCTGGACGAGTTCCTCGGTCAGGAGCTGCAGTGCAAGGTCATAGAGCTCAACCGCTCGCGCAACAACGTCGTCCTCTCGCGCCGCGCCGTACTCGAGGAGGAGCGCAAGGAGCAGCGGCAGCGCATCCTCGACCGGCTCAACCCGGGCGACGTCGTCGAGGGCACGATCTCCAACATCGTCGACTTCGGCGCCTTCGTCGACCTCGACGGGATGGACGGCCTCATCCACATCTCCGAGCTCTCGTGGAGCCATGTCAACCATCCGTCCGAGGTGCTCGAGATCGGGCAGACGGTCAAGGTTCAGGTGCTCGACATCGACCGCGAGCGGCAGCGGATCTCGCTCGGCCTCAAGCAGACCCAGAGCGATCCGTGGCAGCAGGTGCTCGAGAGCTACCAGGAGGGCGACGTCGTGCAGGGAACGGTGACGAAGGTCGTCACGTTCGGCGCGTTCGTCGAGATCCTCCCTGGTGTCGAGGGGCTCGTCCACATCTCCGAGCTTGCGCAGCACCACGTCGAGAACCCGCGCGAGATCGTCTCTCAGGGCGACCAGGTCAACGTCCGCATCCTCGAGGTCGACGCCGACCGGCGGCGGCTCTCCCTCTCGCTCAAGCGGGTCGAGGACGGGATGCCCGTGCAGCCGAAGCCCGGCGAGGAGGCGGAACCGCCCGCGCTCGGTCTCTCCGACGAGGTGTTCGCCGACGAGGTTCCCGCGGCCGAGACGCTTGAGGAGCCCGTCGCAGCCGAGGAGCCGGAGCCTGTCGTTGCGGATGCGGAGGAGGAGCCCGTCGCCGAGGTAGAAGTCGTCGAGGAGCCTGCGCCGGTCGAGGAGCCCGAGGCCGCTGAAGAGCCGGTCGCCGAGGAGCCGGTCGCCGAGGCAGAGCCCGAGGCCGAGCCCAAGACCGAGGCAGACGCCGCCGACGGGGCCGAGTCGACGGAGTAGCGATGCAGCGGCCGCTCGCGGTCGCGCTCACCGGCGGCATCGCTGCCGGCAAGACCGAGGCTCTGCAGGCCTTCGCGCGTCACGGCGCTGCGGTCATCTCGAGCGACGACGTCGTCCATCGCCTTTATCGCGAGGACGAAGGGCTGCAGGCCGCGCTCCGCAATCGCTGGGGAGACCGCGTCTTCCGCGACGGCGAGGTCGACCGCGGCCAGATCGGCCGGATCGTTTTCGCCGATCGCGAGGAGCTCGCGTGGCTCGAGGCGGAGCTTCATCCGAGGGTCCGCTCCACGATGGACGAGTGGCTAGCGGCGCAGACGGCGGAGGTGGCCGTCGCCGAGATCCCGCTCCTCTACGAAACCGGGGGCGAGCAGCGTTTCGACCGCGTCGTCGTCGTGACCGCGCCTCCCGAGCTGCGGCAGGCGCGGCGGGGCGACGTCGCCGAGAGGGAGGAACGGCTGGTGTCCGAAGAGGAGAAGATGCGGCGTGCGGACTTCTCGTACCTCAACGACGGCTCGCTCGAGGAGCTCGACGCCTTCGTCGCCGGGCTCATGGAGGAGCTCCGACGAGCCTGACCATGAGGCGCTGGCTCGTCGTGGCCGCCGTGGTCGTCGCGAGCCTCGGCGTGTTCGCCTACCTCCAGCACACCGAGCCGCCGTGGTACGCGCGGCTCTGGTACCCGCTCCGCTACACGTCGATCGTCCGCGGGCACGCTGCCAACTACCACCTCGACGCGGCGCTGCTCGCCGCCGTGATCGAGGCGGAGAGCAAGTTCGATCCGAACGCGCACTCGGCCGCCGGCGCGATCGGGTTGATGCAGCTGACGCCGGCAACGGCAAAGGGCATCGCGCAGTACACGGGTGGGCACAACTTCCGGCTCTCCGACCTGACGAACCCCGAGATCAACGTCCGCTACGGCTCGTGGTATCTCCGGCACCTGCTCGATCGGTATCACGACAACGAGCGACTCGCCCTCGCCGCCTACAACGCAGGCGAGGAGAACGTCGACCACTGGCAGGCGGACCACGTCGGGATCCAGTTCGCGGAGACGCGGGGATACGTCAAACGCGTCGAGCACCTGAAGAAGATCTATCGCCGCGCATACGCGAGCCAGCTCGGGTACTGATTACGTGGTGAAGATCCGCGCCGCAGTGCTGGAGGAGTTCGGCAAGCCCCTCGAGGTCCAGGAGATCGACCTGGCCGAGCCGAAGGCGGGCGAGGTCCTCGTGCGCCTCGTCGCCTGCGGTGTGTGCCACACAGACCTGTACACGGCCTCCGGCGCCGACCCGTCCGGCTACTTCCCGGTCGTTCTGGGGCACGAGGGCGCCGGCGTCGTCGAGCGGGTCGGGGAAGGCGTCGCCTCGCTCGCGCCGGGCGACCACGTCGTCACGCTCTTCTCGCCCCAGTGCCGGGAGTGCGTGCACTGCCTGGACCCGCGGACGAACCTCTGCCTCGCGATCCGCGAGCAGCAGAACCTGGGCTTCCTGCCCGACGGGACGACCCGGCTGTCCCGCGACGGCGAGCCGATCCGGCACTTCATGGGAACCTCGACGTTCGCCGAGTACACGGTGATGCCGGAGATCGCCCTGGCGAAGATCGCTCCCGAGGCTCCGCTCGACCGGGCGTGTGTCTTCGCCTGCGGC
>DASQCM010000013.1:0-14306 GCA_035634675.1 Gaiellaceae bacterium | reverse complement strand
CGAGGACACGGTCAACATCTTCACCGCGGAGGAGTACGCCGAGGACTGGGATCTCGAGGCGCTCACGCAGGCGATGGCGCAGCTGTACCAGACCGAGATCACGGCCGCCGAGCTGCGCGAGGACCTCGGCCAGATCACCCGTGAGGCGCTGATCGAGGAGTTCCAGACCGATGCGCGTGACGAGTACGCGGCCAAGGAGGAGGAGTTCGGCGCGGAGCTGATGCGCGAGGTCGAGCGGTTCATCGTCCTCCAGGTCGTCGACGTGCGCTGGCGCGAGCACCTCGAGAACATGGAGGCGCTGCGCGAAGGCATCGGCCTCCGCCAGATGGCGCAGAAGGATCCGCTGGTCGAGTACACCGGCGAGGGCGAGCAGATGTTCACCGAGCTCGGACGCATCATCCGCGGCGAGGTCATCCTGCATCTCTTCCACGCCGAGCTGGCGCCCGAGGAGGCGCAGCAGCAGTTCGCCCAGCAGTCGCAGGGCGGGAACGGCAACCTCCGTTACGAGCACGAGACGAGTGCCGGCGCCGACGTCATCGATGCGGCGCTGACCGGTGGTGTGAGTACCTCGGCAGTCGGCGGCGCTGCCGCCGCGCCGCAGACCGTCCACGCGAGCCCGCACGAGAAGCTCGGCCGCAACGACGCGTGCTGGTGCGGCAGCGGCAAGAAGTTCAAGAAGTGCCACGGCGCGTAGCGCCTAGCCCTTCTTGACATATTCCGATATCGGAATATATTACGGCCGTGGCTCGCTCCTCCACGACCGCGGACGTCTTCAACGCAGTCGCCGAGACGCACCGTCGCGAGATCCTGGACACGCTAATCGCAGGCGAGAAGGCGGTCGGGATGATCGTGGACGACCTCTCGCTGTCGCAGCCCCAGGTCTCGAAGCACCTCCGGGTGCTCAGCGAAGTCGGCCTCGTGAGCTCCCGGCCGGAGGGACGGCGCCGGCTGTACCGCCTGGAGCCCGATCGGCTGCGGCCGTTCCACGAGTGGCTTGCCAAGTACGAGCGGGCCCGGAACGAGCGCCTGGATCGGATGGGCGGCTACCTCAAAGAACTCCAACAGCAAGGAGAGTCGCAGTGAGACCGAATCGGCACGGGTCGTCAGTGATCGAGTTCCCGAGCGAGCTCGAGATCGTCACCACGCGAGAGTTCGACGCTCCGCTCGAGCTCGTCTTCGACGTGCTCACGAACCCGGAGCACGTGAGGAACTGGTTCGCTCCATTCGAGGATCAGGTGACGGAATGCTCGATCGACCTGCGCGTCGGAGGGAGCTACCACATCGTCTCCGTGACCCCGGACGGGAAAGAGTGCTCGTTTCGGGGCGTCTACCTGGAGATCGAGCCGCCGACCCGGATCGTCGCGACCTGGTTGTTCGAAGGGTGGCCGGACGCGGAAGCTGTCGAAACCGAGGAGCTGCACGAAACCGACGGAGTCACGAAGCTCACCGTGACGTTGGCGTTCCGCGACCAGGCCGGCCGTGCCCACATGACCAGATCAGACGGGCAGGAGGACAGCTTCAACAAGCTCGAGGACTACCTGAGGTCGCTGCTCGCCTGAGGCCAGTACCATGGCGCGCGCCATGGCTGACGAGCGCGAGCTTTCGCTGCAGGAGCAACTCGAGGGGATCGGGACCCAGCTCGACTGGGTCCGTGGTTACCTTTGACCCCCCTGCGCTGAGGGCCCGCCTCGACGAGCTCGAGCAGGAGCTCGCCCAACCCGACTTCTGGAACGACCAGCAGCGCGCCGCGCGGCTCTCGGCCGAGCATCAACGCACCCAGCGGAAGCTCCAGCGCTACCACGAGCTGGTCTCGAACGTCGAGCTCCTGCTCGAGGGCGCCGGCACGTTCCCCGACGAGGAGCTCGAGCCGGTCCTGCGCGAGGTCAAGGACGAGCTCGAGCGGCTGCAGGAGGACGCGCTCTTCTCCGGCGAGTACGACGCGGGCGACGCGGTCGTCACGATCCAGTCCGACGCGGGCGGCACCGACGCTCAGGACTGGGCGGAGATCCTGCTGCGCATGTACCTCCGCTGGGCTGAGCAGCGCGGCCTCAAGACCGAGGTGATCGAGTCGAGCCCGGGGGAGGAGTACGGGATCAAGTCGGCGACGTTCACCGTCCGTGGCGAGAACGCCTACGGGATTCTCAAGGCCGAGCGCGGCAAGCACCGGCTCGTGCGCCTCAGCCCGTTCGACGCGGCGCATCGCCGCCACACGAGCTTCGCGCAGGTGATCGTCGCGCCGCTGCTCGAGGAGGCCGGGAACATCGAGATCGACGACGACGACATCCGCATCGACACGTACCGCTCGTCCGGCGCCGGCGGCCAGCACGTCAATAAGACCGACTCGGCCGTCCGGATCACCCACATGCCGAGCGGAATCGTCGTGGCCGTCCAGAACGAGCGGAGCCAGTCGGCGAACAAGGACACCGCGCTCAAGATCCTGCGCTCACGTCTCGCCGAGAAGGCAGAGGAGGAGCGGGAGGCGGAACTGGCGCGCGAGCGCGGGGGCGTGAACATGGGCTTCGGCGGCGACACGATCCGCAGCTACGTCCTCCACCCGTATCAGCAGGTCAAGGACGCGCGGACGGGTTACGAGGTCGGCAACGCGCAGGGCGTGCTCGACGGCGACCTGGATGGGTTCATTCGCGCCTATCTGCTCCAAACTGCGGCAGAGGCGTCGTAGACCGCCGGAACCTGCGCTAGAGTGTGGGCCGCTTCGCCCGCACTCACCGGCGCCCGGGCACCACACCGCCCGCCCCCCAACTCGAACCGGTAGACGTGACCGACTTACAGATAGAGAAGCCCATAGTCGTTGCCACACATCTAGAAGAGCCGCAGCCCCAGGCGAAGCCGGACGCAAAGCCGTCCGCGGGCTCGATGATCCTCTTCGAGAGCGTCACGAAGGTCTACGAACCGGACGTCACCGCGCTCGACTCGGTCAGCTTCGGGATCGACAAGGGCGAGTTCGTGTTTGTCGTCGGCGCCTCCGGCTCGGGCAAGACGACGCTCGTGCGGCTCCTGCTGAAGGAGCTCGACCCGTCGGACGGACGGATCATCCTCAGTGGCCGCGACGTCAGCCGGCTGAAGCACTCCCACGTGCCGCGCCTGCGCCGCAACATCGGCTGCGTTTTCCAGGACTTCAAGCTTCTGCCGACGCGCACGGCTGCCGAGAACGTCGCCTATGCGCTCAAGGTGCAGGGCGAGAGCCGCGCCGTGATCCGGCGCAAGGTGCCCGAGGTGATGACGATGGTCGGGCTTGCGAACAAGATGAACTCGCTCCCCGACGAGCTCTCCGGCGGCGAGCAGCAGCGCGTCTCGATCGCGCGCGCGGTCGTCAACCACCCACCGCTGCTCGTCTGCGACGAGCCGACAGGGAACCTCGACCCCGACACGAGCGTCGGGATCATGCAGCTCCTCTACCGCATCAACCGCGCCGGCACGACGATCCTCATGGTCACGCACGACCGCGAGATGGTCGACAAGATGCGCAAGCGTGTGATCGCGCTCGAGGACGGGCGGCTCGCCCGCGACGAGCGGCGTGGGGGCTACACCTCCGAATGAGCCGCGTTCGGCTGTTGTTCTCCGAGGCGTGGGCCTCGATCCGGATGAACCTCTCGACGACGGTCGCGGCGACGATGACCGTGCTGATCGGGATGTGCCTGCTCGGGCTGTTCATCGCGCTCGGCACGTGGGTGCTCTCGTGGAGCGGCCACATCCAGAGGGAGCTGCAGGTGCACGTCTACTTCCAGAGTGACGCGACGAAGCAGCAGGAGCACGCCGTCTTCGCGAAGCTCAGCAGCGACCCGCGTGCGAAGCAGGTCACCTTCGTCTCGAAGGCCGACGCGCTGCAGAAGATGAAGCACGACTTCCCGAAGCTCTTCGAGGGCGGTTTGCCGAGCAACCCCCTGCCCGACTCCTACACCGTCGTTCCGGTCAAGGCGTCCCAGACGCCGCTGATCGGCAAGGAAGTGAGGCAGTCGGGCTGGAGCGGGGTGGACAAGGTCAGTTGGGGGAGCGCGACCGCGAAGCGCGTCCTCACGATCGCGAAGGTGATCTCGCTCGTCTTCCTCGTGGCCGTGATCCTGCTGGTCATCGCCTCGACGCTCCTGATCGCGAACACGATCCGCCTCTCGATCTTCGCGCGACGACGGGAGATCGAGGTCATGAAGCTCGTCGGCGCCACGAACTGGTTTATCCGTGGGCCGTTCATGCTCGAGGGCCTCGTGTGCGGGTTCTTCGGCTCGTTGCTCGCGGTGATCTTGCTCGTGCTCGGGAAGTCGATCGCCCTGCCGTCGATTCTCCCGCACATCGGCGGAGGAAGCTCCTCCGACGTGCACGCCCTGTCGTTCACGGTCAACGCGATCCTTCTGCTTGCCGCGGGGCTCCTCCTCGGCGCCGTCGGCTCCGGCGTGACGCTGCGGCGCTTCCTCCAGGTCTAGCCGCTACCGCTACCGTCGCCTCGTGGCCCGAGGCAGACATCAACGGCAGAAGCGGCCCAGCCGCAGCGAGCGCTTCCAGAGGCGGAACCAGCCGCCGCGCAAGCCTGTCGCCGAGCTGACCGTCCGCCTGCCCGAACGGCAGGTCGAGCCGGAGACGGTGATCGCGCACCTCGGCCCGACCAACTCGGGGAAGACGCACGACGCGCTTCGCTTCCTCGTGGAGACGGGCCGCGGCGTGTACGCGGCGCCGCTGCGAATGCTCGCGCAGGAGGCGCACCGCCGGCTCGCGGCCGAGATCGGGCAGGAGCGCGTCGGTCTCGTGACGGGCGAGGAGCGCGTCAATCCAGGCGCGCCGATCGTCTGCTGCACCGCCGAAATGGCGCCCGAGCGCGGCGAGACGCTCGTGCTCGACGAGGTGCAGTGGGCCGAGGACGAGGAGCGCGGCTCGGCCTGGACGCGGCTCATGCTCGGCGGCGAGTACCGCCACATTCTCCTGCTCGGCGCGGTCGAAGCGTTGCCGCTCGTCCGGCATGCGTTCCCGCAGGTCGAGGTCCGCTTCTTCGAGCGGAAGGCGCCGCTCGACTGGCTCGGCCGCCGTGGGATCAACGGGCTCGGCCCCGGCACGGTCGTCGTCGCCTTCAGCCGCCGCGCCGTGATTGGGCTCGCGGGAGAGCTGAACCAGCTCCACCCGGGCGCCGTGGCCTGCCTCTACGGCGCGATGCCGCTCGCGTCGCGGCGAGAGGAGATCGACCGCTTCATCGCCGGCCGCGCCGAGGTCTGCGCGGCGACCGACGTGCTCGGCCACGGCGTGAACCTCCCGTGCGAGACGCTTCTCTTCGCCGAGACGACGAAGTTCGACGGGAAGGAGCGCCGCGACCTCGAGCCGTGGGAGATCGCGCAGATCGCGGGCCGCGCCGGTCGCTTCGGCTTCCACGAGCGCGGCCACGTCGGCGTGCTCACCGGCGTCCCGTGGGCGGATCCCGATCCGGATCTCGTCCGCGCGGCGCTCGTGCCGCACGTGCCGATCGAGGACGGTCACCTCGGGTACCGCGTCGTCGACAGCGGCCGCCTGCGCCCACAGCTCTCCGACCTCAACGTCAAGCGTGTCGACGAGCTCGAGCCGGCGCTCCACGCGTGGCGGCACGCGGCCCTGCGCTACTGGAGCGTCGACGGCTGGCTCGAGGTCGAGTCGATCCAGCCGCTGCTCGTGCGACTCGACGCCGTGCGCGACGCCCTGCATCACGCGCGCCGCACGCTCGAGCTCGCCGACGTCTGGAAGCTCGTGCAGGCGCCGGTCGACGAAGACGGTGCGCCGCTGCTCGGCACGCTCGCGGCAGCGCTCGCGGGGGACAAGCCGCAGCAGACGGTGATCGGCTGGATCCTCGACCCGCACCGCCTCGACGCGGCCGGGCTTGAGGAGGCTGAGCAGGCGGCGCGCGAGGCGTCGATCCTCCGCTGGTTCGCGCTCCAGTACCCGGGGGTCGCGGGCGTGACGATCGAGCGGGCGGCGGAGCTCGAGGAGACCGCCGCGACGCGCGTCGTGCGCGAGCTGCGGGCCGAGATCGAGGATCCGACGATCGGCCGCTGCCGCGTCTGCGGCGCCCGCACCGCGCCTTGGGCGGCGCTCTGCGACCGCTGCTTCATGGCTCGCGGCTACCGCAGCGGCGGACGGCGCTAGCGCAGGATCAGCTGGGTACAGCGGAAGAGCGCCATGCGCCGAGCTTCTGCATCGGTGACGGTGGCGTCCCAGATCTGCGTCGTCCGACCGCCGTGCACGAGCCGCGCCTCGCACTCGATCGTGCCCTCGTTTGCGCTGCGGAGGAAGTTCGTCTTCAGCTCGATGGTGGTGAAGCCGGTCGCGCCCTCCGGCAGGTTGAGGATGCAGCCATAGCCGCAGGCGGAGTCGGCGAACCCGACGACGGTTCCCGCATGGAGGTAGCCGTTCGGGGCCATGTGCTTCTCCGCGAGCTCGAGTCGCGCGCGCATCGCGCCGTCACCGGCTTCGTCGAACTCGATTCCGAGCAGCCCGGGGAAGCCGAACGAGCCCATCTCCTGCAGCTGGGCGAGCGTGAGCTCCACGGGCTCGACCCTACACTTGGCTCCCATGGCCGAGAAGCTCATCGTCGACAACCGCCGCGCGCGGCACGAGTACCACCTCTCGGATCGCGTCGAGGCGGGCCTCGTGCTCGCCGGCACGGAGGTGAAGTCGCTGCGCGCCGGAGAGGCGACGCTGCAGCGGGCGTACGCCGAGGTGCGCGACGGGGAGGCGTGGCTCGTCGGCCTCCACATCCCCGAGTACGTGGAGGGGAACCGCGCCAACCACGACCCCGACCGGCCGCGCAAGCTCCTCCTCCATCGCCGTGAGATCGAGCGGCTCTCTGCGGCCGTGGCCGAGAAGGGCTTCACGCTCGTCCCGACCCGGCTCTACTTCCGCGACGGCCGCGTCAAGGTCGAGCTTGCGCTCGCGCGCGGGAAGGAGCTGCGGGACAAGCGGCGCGACGTCGCCGACCGCGACGCGCGGCGCCAGATCGAGCGCGAGCTGAAGGCGATCCGGCGCTAGCTGGTCTTCTCGAGGATGACGACGGGGATCTCGCGGATCCCCTTTGTGTGCAACTCGTACTCCTCGAAGCCGGGCCAGTCGTGCTTCTGCTTGTCCCAGATCCGCGTGCGCTCCTCACCGGCCGCGACCCGAGCATGGACCGGGAACGTCTCGGTGCCGATCTCGACCGATACGTCGGGGTTGGCCACGAGGTTGTGGAACCAGTCCGGATTCGTCGGCGCGCCGCCCTTCGAGGCAAAGACGGCGACCGAGTCGGGCGAGAGCCGCTGGTAGGCGACCGGATTGATGCGCTCGGTGCCGGTCTTCGCGCCACGATGGTGGAGCAGGAGGAGCGTGCGGCCCTCGAAGTAGCCGCCGACGCGTCCTTCGTTCGCCCGGAACTCGTCGATGATCTGCTGATTCCTCTCCGGCATCTCTAGGCCTCCCGACCGTCGAGCCGGATGTCCCACGGCTCGATGCTTTCCAGAAGTAGGTGCGAGTTGTGCCAGGGGTCGCGCGACCACAGCTCGCGGAGCTTCTCCTCCGACGCCGCCTCCATCGCGTGGGCCACGCGGCCGCCCGGGAGCGGTCCACCGAGGACGAGATGCCCGTCGGCGACGAGACGGTTCATGTAGTCGGCGTGCTCCCGCCACAACGTCTGTTGCTCGAGCGGCTTCGTGGAATCGAACTCCGGCCCGGCCTGGCGCAGGGTGACGTGGAACATGGGCACCGCTACCATTCGTACACGAACATACGGGGGCGACCTGGCTTCGACGTGGTCGATCCATCCGGTTGAGCTGCAAGCCGAGGTCGCCGGTTGGCCTCGTAAATCCACCGGCACAATGCAAGTGCGAAGAACGATCTCGCACTCGCCGCCTAGGGCGACCTAGCCGGCGACGCCGCCCCGGGTTGGGCCCGTGGCCCGGAGGCGGCGCCAACGAACGGGCTCGGCGCGGAGGGAGAGCTGATCGCCCAAAGCGCGACACGAAAGGATCGGCTAGCGCGTCGGTAGGGCGGCTGCACCCCGGCCGGCGGGCGAATCGAAAGGGCAGCCTACGCTTGTAGACGCTCAGCCGGTGCGGCTGCGGACGCGGGTTCGATTCCCGCCGCCTCCATCACTATCCCCGCTAGTCGGGGCTTCGCGGTCCGAACGATGGCCGCGCGTTAGTATCGGCGCATGCCGGCGCCGAGCCGCGACTTGATTCGCGGAGTCCCGCTCTTTGCGGAAACCGACGAGAAGTTTCTCGGCCGGCTGGCCGAGGAGTTCAACCCGCGCACGTACGCGCCGGGCGACCTGATGGCCGAGGAGGGCGAGCGCGGCCGTACATTCTTCGTGATCGAAAGTGGCGAGGCCGCGGTGCTCGTGAACGGCAACGAAGTGCGAAGGCTAGGCCCGGGCGATTCGTTCGGCGAGATGGCCCTGATCGACAAGTCCGCCCGTAGCGCCACCGTCAGGGCCGACACCGAGGTTCACGGCTATCAGTTGCCCGTCTTCAGCTTTAGACCGATCGTCGAGAGCCATCCGGAGATGACGTGGGCACTGCTCGAGGCGATGGCGCAGCGTGTTCGCGATGCGGAGTCGCGTACGTAGAAGTTCCATCGCCGGCTGAGGACCGCCGCCACTCCGTTCAAGCGTGCTCCCTGAGGTACTGGTGCACGAAGGCGATCGCCATGCTGCCCTCGCCGACTGCAGCGGCGACGCGCTTTACGGGGCTGAACCGGACGTCGCCGCACGCGAAGATGCCCGGGACGCTGGTCTCGAGGAGGTACGGGTCCCGGTCGAGCTGCCACCGGCCCGTGTCTGCTGTGTCGGGACCGGTGAGCACATAGCCGTTCTCGTCGAGGGCGATCTCGGGTGGGAGCCACGCCGTCTCGGCGTCCGCGCCGATGAAGATGAACACGCCGCCGGACTCGACCCGCGACGTTTCGCCGGTCACGGCATTGTGGACATCGATCGTCTCCAGAGAGGCGTCGCCCCGAGCCGCGACGACCTCGACTTCGTACTCCACGTGGATGTTCGCACGGGTGGCGAGCTGCTCGATGAGATAGCGCGACATGCTCTTCTCGAGGGTCTCGCCGCGGTAGAGGATGGTCACGCTCCGCGCGTGGGCCGAGAAGAACATCGCCGCCTGGCCCGCCGAGTTGCCGGCGCCAATGATGTGGATGTTCAGGCCGTGGGTGTGCGGTGCCTCGCCCCGCGCGGCGCCGTAGAAGATCCCCTTCCCGGCGAGGCGTTCGAAACCCTCGACCTCCAGATGCCGCCAGCTGACGCCGCACGCCAGGATGATCGTGCGCGCGCGCAGGACGTCGCCACCGTCGAGCTGCACGTGCCGGGTGGCGGCGTCGATGCGCGTGGTCGTTCGCGTGACCAGAATCTCGGCGCCGAGCCTCCGTGCCTGTCGGAGTGCGCGGCTCGAAAGCTCGTCGCCCGACACGCCCTCCGAAAATCCCAGGTAGTTCTCGATCCTGGAGGAGGTCCCGGCTTGACCCCCGGGCGCCTGACGCTCGATCACGATCGTCCGGAGCCCTTCGGAGGCGCCGTACACCGCAGCCGCCAGCCCGGCCGGCCCAGCGCCGACGATCACCGTGTCGTACTCCGCCGCTTCCGGCTCGGTTGGAAGGTCGAGCAGCTCGGCAACCCGCCGCAGCTGCGGCCGCACGACCGTCTTGCCGTTCACCACGCGCACGGCAGGGAGATCGCCCTCGGCCGGCAGCGCATCCCACCACTGCTCGGCATCTGCCTGCACGTCAGGCTGGAGCCATCTGAAGCGGATCTGGTTACGGTCGAGGAAGCGCCTCAGCTCCGTGCACGCGGCGTCCCAGCGGTGGCCGAGGACGATCGCCCTGAACGGAGACGGTGCGGAGGCGTGGGCCTGCAGGCCCTTCGGTCCCTCGAGCCGGTAGGTCGCCAGGTCGCCTACACGCTCCGCCACCTGCGGTGCTGCCGCGACGAGCTCCTCGTAGTCGGCCAAATCGATCCGGAACACCCGCGCCGCCTCTATTGCGCGGAGGCTCAAACCGGAGGGATAGACCAGTCCAAACGCGACCGTCATCTCCCCGAAGAGATCCCCGGGCTTTCGCTCGCCGACGACGCTCTCCACGCCATCGACTTGCCTGACTACCTGTAGTCGCCCCTCGAGGACGGCGAACAGCGCTTGCGCGTCGCCTTCGTGTACGGCGGACTCGCCGGGGGTGAGCGAGATGTCCGCGACGACCCGCGCCAGCCGGCTTCGCTCGTCCGGCTCGAGGTCCGCGAACACTTCGATCTGACCGATTTCCTCCGCCGTCACCATGGCGGCCCACGGTACTAGCCATGCGTTTGGGAGCTATGCCCAAACCCACCCCGGAAAGGGCCGTTAGCCGACCGTTAGACCACGTGGTCTATTCTGGCAACGTGTTCAAGCGCATGATCCTGGTCTCGCTCGCCGTCGTCGCGCTCGCCTCGAGCGGGACGGCGGTCGCGGCGCACGGGTATATCGTTTGGGGCACCGCCTGGCACCGGCCGCCCGCCGGCTCGACGTTCAGCGTGCTCTCTCACGGCGTCGCTCCTCAGAAGGCGCTCCTGCGCGTCTACCTCGACCGGCAGCCATGCCGGTACACGTGGGCGAGCGAGGCGAATCGCTTCCCGTCGTTCAAGACCGGACAGTCCACCTTCAGGGACACCGGACGCCCGGTCGTCACACTCTGGGTGTCCGGCCACTTCAGCAAGGCGTTCACGGCACGCGCCGGGACCACGGCTGAGCCCGAGTACGCGTGCTCGTATCTGACGACTCCGGACTCGCAGGGCCACTACCGGCTCACCGCAGCCCGTAGGTCGAACGCGTACTTCGTGGGTAACTGACCCACAGATCTAGTAGGAATGCGGTCGTGGGGCTTTGGGTGGAACGCGTCGCCGTCGGGGCGGGTCGGGAGCTGGCCGGGGTGGACGGCGTCGAGGCCGCGTACCGGTCGGGCGATTGGGAGTTCGGTGACGTCCTTGGCAACTTCTCGCAGCCCATGGACGACGTAGTCGAGAGAGTGGTGCAACGCCTCGACGCGCCTGCCATTGGCTTCTACGTCGCCGACAGCGACGCGGCGGCCGTCTACTTCGCGGGTCCCGACACCCCCGTCGACTGGCTCGCGATCAACCACTCGTACGAAGACTCGGACGAGGCTCACACCCAACAGTGGCTCGATCCCGAGGATCACGGCAAGGCTGCAGCTGCGCTCGCCGCCTGGTCCGCCGTCTACGCGCCGCGCACGACCACCGACGCCGAGATCGTTGCCTCCCTCGCGGCGTTGGAGGAGCCGGGTCTGTCCGAGGAGCTCGGCGGACGTTCGATGGTCTTCGCCGAGGAAGGGGTCGAGGCGATCTTCAACGAGCTGCTCGGCATCGGGAGCATCCACGCCGACTGACCGTCGCGCCAGGGTTACATGCGGATGAAGAGGACGCTTCTCGTCACCACGGCTGCCGCAGCCATGGCCGCCGGCGTCGCCGCGGCCTCGGGGCCTTCGTTGCTCCATCCCGCGTCGCTCCACGCCAAGGCGCCTGCCGTGTTCCGTGCCCGGTTCACCACGACGAAGGGCCCGTTCGTCGTCACCGTCCACCGCAAGTGGGCGCCCCGCGGTGCCGACCGCTTCTACAACCTCGTGCGCGCCGGCTTCTACGACCGGCAGCGGCTGTTCCGCGTCGTGCCGGGGTTCGTCGTCCAGTGGGGAATCAGCGGAACGCCGAAGATCTCGAAGGCGTGGCAGAACGCGACCATCCGTGACGATCCGGTGCGCCACACGAACGCCCGTGGGACGATCGTCTTCGCGGACGCCGGTCCGAACACCCGGACGACGCAGGTGTTCGTCAACCTCGCCGGGAACCCCCAGCTCGACGCAGATGGCTTCGCCCCGTTCGGTGCGGTGACGAGCGGCTTCTCGACGCTCCAGCACCTGTACCACGGGTACGACGACCGTCCCACGGGCGACCAGGCGCAGATCTCGCAGCAGGGTGAGGCCTTCTTCCGCAAGCACTTCCCGAAGCTCGACCGGATCCTCAGGGCGCGCATCCTCCGCTAGCTAACCGTCGCACCGTCCGTGCGTCGGTATCTGCGATGCGTGTGCGTCTGCTCCTGGTGCTGGTCGTCGCCGCCTTCTCGGTTACCGCGTCTGCGTCCGCGGGTCGCGCCGGCCTGCACGGGCAGCATGCGTGCCCCGGTGTGACCGGATATACGTGCGCGACGCTCGACGTTCCTCTCGACCGCGCCAACCCGTCGCTCGGGACCCTTCACCTGCAGGTCGGGATGGGCGACAACGTCCACGCGCCGCGCGGTGTGCTCCTCGTGCTCTCGGGCGGGCCCGGACAGCCCGGGCTTCCGATCCTCGACGGCTACGTCGACCGCGCGCTCTCTGCGGAGAAGAACCAGTACCGCATCGTCGTGTTCGACCAGCGGGGGACGGGCGCCGGCGCGCTCGACTGCGAGGCGCTCCAGCGCCAGATGGGAAGCTCGGACCTCACGCCGCCGACCGCGCGCGCCGTTCGTGCCTGCGCCACCAAGCTCGGCACGCGGCGTGCGTTTTTCGGCACCGACGACGTCGTCGCCGACATGGAGGCTCTGCGCCAGGCGCTCGGGGTGGGGAAGTGGTCGCTCGACGGCATCTCGTACGGCACCTATGTCGGGGAGCGCTACGGGCTCGCGTATCCATCACACGTCTCGAACCTCGTGCTCGACTCGGTCGTGCCGCAGGTGGGGCTGATCACGGACCTTGGCGTCGTGGAGTTCGCCGCGGTCAAGCGCGTGCTCCACGCCGTGTGCGGGGCCCGCTGCGTGACCGACCTCGCCGCCGTCGTACGGCGCGATCACCTCGGGCCGCAGCTGCTCGACGCGCTGACGTTCGACAGCATCGCCGACCCGACCTACCGGAAGTTCTGGGACGTGCCGGCCGCACTCCACGCGGCGCGTCGCGGCAACCGGACGGCGCTCAACGCGTTTCTTGCCGCCGCTTCGCACTTCCAGCGGGACACTCCTGCCGCCGCCCTCGACCAGGGCCTGCACGCGAGCGCCCTCTGCGCCGATTGGCGCTACCCGTGGGGCAACTCCGCAGCGCCGCTCGCCGGCCGCGCCGCGAAGCTCCGGGCGGCCGTAGCGCGGATTCCGGCCAAGAAGCTGTACCCGTTCGATGCCCGGACGGCGTCCGGCAACGGGTTCGTCCGCCAGTGCCTGCCGTGGACGCCGACCACCCCGACCCCGCTCGCTCACGGAAAGTTGCTCGTGCCGACGCTACTCGTCAACGGCAATCACGATCTGTCCACGCCGCTCGCCTGGGCGCGTCAGCAGCTCGCCCTCACGCCGCACGGGAAGCTCGTCGTCGTTCCGGGCGCGGGCCACTCGGTGCAGTCGCGCGCCGTGAGCAACGTCGGCCGGGCGGCCGTCGCAGGCTTCCTCCTCGCCAAATAGAGCCCGGCGCGCCCGCACCTTGCGGAGGTGCGGGCGCCGGCGTCGTGCGTTACCGCGTTCGTCCTGAAGAGGTCAGGAGCACACGATCGATCAGGAAGCCTCCACCCGCATCCGTCGGATTCATCGTGCCGCCCTCCCGGAACAGGAGCTTGTCTACCGTCGGCACCTGGTTGCCCGATCCGGCCTGCTCCGGGTCGTAGCGGTAGTAGTCCTCCCAGGTGGTGCCGTCCTTCTTCTTCTGGCCGTCGATGTAGATGTGCACCTCGTCGTTGTGCGCGCCGTCCTTGAACTTGATCTCGAACGTCACGACGTGGGAGTGCGCTCGATCGAGCGTCGCGATGTCGCTCTCGCGAAAGTCCGCGACGTGGCCGACCGGGCCGGGGTCCTTCACGTCGATGAAGTACACGTGGACGCCGTCCGGGTGATCCTCGAACCTGAGGTAGCTCATCCGCGCGCCGTCGCCGCGATCGGGACTGACGGACAGGCTCAGCGGCGTTAGGCATGCGGAGCACTGCTGTGTCGCCTGCGTCGTCCCGATCATGAAGCTCGCCGTGAAGTTGGGCTGGCGAAGACCACCCGAGAGATTGGCGTTTACCGCGGTCTTCTCGCCCGCTTCGTCGCCAAGGCCCGGCGAGAACGTCTGGTCGCCGAAGCTGCCGTTCGTCACGGCGTCTGAGATCCGGAGCGCTTGCCCGACGAACCCGTACCCTGCGGCGTCCGGGTACGCAGCGACCGGCACTACCTGTGCGTCGTACGGACCGGTCTTCTGCCACTTGCCGTTCGGCAGGTTGTTCGTCGTCGGCTGGTTGTTGATGTCTCGGTGTGTACCCCTGGGACATCTCGAACGTGATCGGTCCGACCGTGTCGGCACCCGCTGCAGCGACGAGCACGACGAAGCCCGCCATT
>DASQCM010000012.1:0-6701 GCA_035634675.1 Gaiellaceae bacterium | reverse complement strand
CGCCGCGCCCGAGGGCGTCTCGGTGGTCGCCGACGGCGGCCTGAGCTCGTCCGGCGACGTGGCGAAGGCGATCGCGGCGGGAGCAGACGTCGTCATGACCGGCTCGATGCTGGCCGGCACCGACGAGGCGCCCGGCGAGGTCATCGTCGTCCAGGGCGAGCGCTTCAAGGAGTACCGCGGCATGGGCTCGCTCGGCGCCATGAAGGCACGAGGGTTCTCGAAGGACCGGTACTTCCAGAACGACGTCGAGGACGTGGAGAAGCTGGTCCCCGAGGGCATCGAGGGCCGGGTTGCGTACAAGGGCCCGCTCGCGCCGATCGTCCACCAGCTCGTCGGTGGGCTGAGGCAGGCGATGGGCTACTGCGGCGCGGCGACGGTCGAGGAAATGAAGCGTGCCCGGTTCGTGCGCATCACCGGAGCCGGGCTGCGCGAGTCGCATCCACACGACATGACGATCACGAAGGAGGCGCCGAACTATCGGCGCTGAGGGGGCGCAAGTCGTTGCCCTGCCGGTCCGCGAGGACCGGCCGGTGTTGGTGCTCGACCTCGGTGGGCAGTACTCGCAGCTGATTGCGCGCCGCGTGCGCGAGTGCCGGGTCTACTCCGAGCTCGTCGGCCACACGATCACAACGGAGGCGGTGCGCGCCCGGAACCCGTACGCGCTCGTGCTCAGCGGCGGCCCGGCCTCCGTCTACTCCGACGATGCGCCGCGGGTCGATCCCGCACTGTTCGAGCTCGGAATCCCGACGCTCGGCATCTGTTACGGCGCCCAGCTGATGGCGCTCGAGCTCGGTGGCCGCGTCGACCGCACTGGCGTGTCCGAGTTCGGGCGGACGTCGATGGAGGCGACCGAGTCGACGCTGCTCGCGGACACCCCCGCCGAGCAGACGGTCTGGATGTCGCACCGCGACACGGTCGTCGCCGCTCCCGAGGGGGCGCGGGTCGTGGCGAGCTCGCCGGCGACCCCGGTCGCCGCCTTCGAGGCGCCCGAGCGCGGGCTCTACGGCGTCCAGTTCCACCCCGAGGTCGTCCACACGCCACACGGCATGGACGTGCTGAAGAACTTCCTCTACCGCGCCGCCGATGCGCCGCCCGCGTGGACGCCGGCCGCCGTGATCGAGGAGCAGGTCGAGCGGATCCGGGCCCAGGTCGGCCGCGAGCGCGTCCTGTGCGCGCTGTCGGGCGGCGTCGACTCGGCCGTCGCGGCGCTGCTCGTGCACAAGGCGGTCGGCGAGCAGCTCACGTGCGTCTTCGTCGATCACGGCCTGCTGCGCCAGGACGAGGCCGAGCAGGTGGTCGAGACGTTCGGTGAGCATTTCCACGTCCCGCTCGTCCACGTGCAGGCGCAGGAGCGCTTCCTCGAACTGCTCGACGGAGTCGAGGAGCCGGAGGAGAAGCGGAAGATCATCGGCCGCGAGTTCATCCGCGTCTTCGAGGAGGAGGCTCGCAGGCTCGGCGACGTCCGCTGGCTCGTGCAGGGGACGCTCTACTCCGACGTGATCGAGTCGGGCGGCACCGAGGGCGTGGCCGCGACGATCAAGTCGCATCACAACGTCGGCGGCCTCCCGGCGGACATGAAGATGCGCCTCGTCGAGCCGCTGCGGCTGCTGTTCAAGGACGAGGTGCGGCGGGTGGGGGAGGGGCTCGGGATGCCCGAGCGGATGGTCTGGCGTCAGCCGTTCCCCGGCCCGGGCCTCGCGATCCGGATCATCGGCGCGGTCACCTCCGAGCGGCTCGAGATCCTGCGCCAGGCGGACGCAGTACTGCAGGAGGAGGTGCGGCGCGCCGGGCTGTACGGCGAGCTGTGGCAGTCGTTCGCGGTGCTCCCGGCGGTCCGCTCGGTCGGCGTCCAGGGCGACGAGCGAACGTACGGCTACCCCATCGTGATCCGCGCTGTGACGAGCGACGACGCGATGACGGCCGACTGGGCACGGCTCCCGTACGACCTCGTCGAGACGATCTCGGCGCGGATCGTGAACGAGATCCCGGGCGTCAACCGGGTCGTGCTCGACGTCACGTCGAAGCCGCCCGCCACGATCGAGTGGGAGTAGCTGAAGCCGGCTACTCGTCGACGTAGGGCCAGACGAAGCCGCCGCCGATCATCCCGCGATCGAACTGGCCGACGTAGTCCTTCCTGGCCTCGGTGTATGCGGTCTCGGCATCCTCGTGCGGAGGCGTCGAGCAAACCTCTTGCGCCGTCACTTTCAGCGTCACCGTCTTCGCGCCGTGGTCGACGGTGGCGATCGCGCCTGCCGGAACGAGATGGTGGCGCTCGTGTCCCACGTCGACGACGAGGTAGCTCTCGCCGGGCTTGTAGTCGGCCCACTCGACCTCGCCGACGTTGCCGTCGGTGCATTCGACGCGGTAGCCCTTGACGCTGTCGGAGTGGCCGACCGTCCCCTCGGGGAACGTCCAGAGGTCCGGCATGCGGCAGATTGTCGCATGTGGAGCCGCTCGCGTTGGTCGACCGTCTTGCTCGTACCCAGATCGACACCACCTACAACCAGTACGCCGACAGTCCGCTGCGCCGCGGCCGCCTCGAGCGCTACCTCGACGAGCGCAAGCTGGCGCCGGTGGTGCTCGTCGGCGAGGCCGCCGGCTATCGCGGCGCGCGCGTCAGTGGGATCCCGTTCACGTCCGAGCGTCAGCTCACGGGCTCCGGCCCGGCCGAGGCGACCGCGACGATCGTGCACCGGGCTCTCGCCGAGCTTGGTGTAGAGGACGACGTGCTCCTGTGGAACGTCGTGCCTACCCATCCCGGCGACGCAACGTCGAACCGCCGGCCGACCCGTGCGGAGATCGAGGCGGCGGCCCCCTTCCTGCGCGAGGTCACCGCAGGTCGGCGCGCAATCGCGGTGGGCCGCGTCGCCGCCGGCGTTCTCGATGCGCCGTACGTCCGGCATCCGTCGCACGGCGGAGCGGCCGAGTTCGAGGAGGGACTGCGCCGGGTTTTGGCTACAATCGGCCGCCGGCGGGCACGAGTCCGCCCCTTTTCATGAAGACCTACAGCGCCAAGCCGGGAGAAGTCACGCGCGAGTGGTATCTCGTCGACGCCGAGGGCAAGACCCTCGGCCGCCTCGCGACCCAGATCGCCGACACGCTCCGCGGCAAGCGCAAGCCGCAGTTCACGCCGCACGTCGACACCGGCGACTTCGTGATCGTCGTCAACGCCGAGAAGATCCAGGTGACCGGCAACAAGCTGGACCAGAAGCGCTACTACCGGCACTCCGGGTATCCGGGCGGCATCCGCAGCAGGACGCTTCGCGAGCAGCTGGACCGCCGGCCTACCGAGGTGCTTCGCGTCGCCGTCAAGGGCATGCTCCCGAAGAACCGGCTCGCGCGGCAGCAGATCACGAAGCTGAAGATCTACGCGGGGCCCGAGCATCCGCACGAGGCCCAGAACCCGAAGCCGCTGGAGTCCGAGCAGTGAGCGAGCTCGCGCAGTACCGCGGCACCGGCAAGCGCAAGACCTCGGTGGCGCGTGTCACCCTGCGGCCCGGCGCCGGCACGACGTGGGTCAATGGGCGCACGCTCGAGGAGTACTTCCCGCGCTCGGTCTGGCAGGTGATCGCCGTCTCGCCGCTCAAGGTGGCCGGCGTCGAGGGGCAGTACGACCTCCGCGTCCGCGTGCATGGCGGCGGCCTCACCGGACAGGCGGGAGCCGTCCGGCACGGGATCGCCCGCGCGCTCGTCGAGGCGAACCCGGAGCTGCGCGTGCCGCTCAAGCGCGAGGGCTTCCTCACGCGCGACGCGCGGCAGGTTGAGCGCAAGAAGGCCGGCCTGCACAAGGCGCGCAAGGCGCCGCAGTTCTCGAAGCGCTAGCCTCCCGCGCCGTGGCGCGGCAGTACTTCGGAACAGACGGCGTGCGCGGTGTCGTCGGCGAGACGATCACGGCGGATCTCGTGGAGCGGCTCGGGAAGGCGGCCGCCCTCTGGTGTGGAGGCGGCCGGGTCTTCGTCGGGCGCGACACACGCGGCAGTGGCCCCGAGCTCGAGGAGGCGTTCGCCCGAGGCGTCGCCTCGGCGGGTGGGGCCGCGATTCTCGCGGGCGTCCTGCCGACTCCGGCGGTTGCACTGCTCCGGCTCGATCTCGCGGCAGTGATCTCCGCCTCGCACAACCCGCCGGAGTACAACGGCGTCAAGTTCTTCGACCGCGAGGGGCGCAAGCTCACCGACACCGCCGAGGAGCAGGTCGAGGCGCTGCTCGACGCGCCGGCCCATGGTGGAGGCGAGATCGACCGGGTCGAGGTCGCGGCGGAGAGTTATCTCGATCTCGTGGTTGAGCGCTTCGGCGCCGATCTGGGCGGGTTACGGATCGCGGTCGACTGCGCGAATGGCGCCTACGCGGGCCTCGCGCCCGAGGCATTCGAGCGGCTCGGCGCCGAGGTGACGACGATCGGGAACGAACCCGACGGGACCAACATCAACGTCGGCTGCGGGGCCACCGACCTCCGCGCCCTGTCCGAGCTCGTTCGCCACGGCGCCTTCGATCTCGGGATCGCCTTCGACGGCGACGGAGACCGGATGCTCGCCGTCGACGAGCTCGGCGAGCCGGTCGACGGCGACCAGATCCTCGCGGTGCTAGCGCTCGACCTCGGCGTCGACGGTGTCGCCGTCACGACCATGACGAACCTCGGCTTCCATCGTCTGATGGAGGAGCGCGGCATTCGCGTCGTTGTCACCGACGTCGGCGACCGCTACGTCCTCGAGGCGCTCCGGAGCGAGGGAATGCTCCTCGGCGGCGAGCAGTCCGGCCACCTGATCTGGCTTGACGGCCACGTGACCGGCGACGGACTCGTCGCGGGTCTTCTCCTCTGCCGCGCGCTCCATGGGCGCCGTCTCTCGGAGGCGACCGCCGTCATGCCTCGCTTCCCCCAGGCGCTGCGAAACCTGCCTCGTGAGGGCCGCGGCCCGCTCCCCGGGAGGCTCGTCGCCGAGGTCGAACGCGTGAACGACGAGCTCGACGGCATGGGCCGTGTCCTGGTGCGACCTTCCGGCACAGAACCCGTCGTGCGGGTGCTCGCGGAGGCCGAAACGCCGGAGGAGGCGGAAGGCCTCTGTGCTAGGATCGCCGCCCAGGTGACAGACGAGCTCGGCTGATCCGCCCGCGACGTTGCGGCCGGGTCATGAGGCCGGGCTCTTCGTGTTTTCTGGGACAGTTTTCGTCCCCGGGGGAAAGGAGCGGACGTGTGCGGAATCATCGGATACGTCGGGTCCCGTGAGGCGAAGCCGCTCCTCCTGGAGGGGTTGCGGCGGCTCGAGTACCGCGGCTACGACTCCGCCGGGATCGCGCTGCGCGAGGACGACTCCCTCGCCTACGTCCGCGCCGTCGGCAACCTCGGCAACCTCGTCGAGGCCGCCGGTCCGAACGGCTCCCACTCCCATCACGGCCTCGGGCACACGCGCTGGGCGACGCACGGCGGCGTGACCGAGCGCAACGCCCATCCACTCACCGGCTGCGCCCCCGGGCGGCTGGCGATCGTCCTCAACGGGATCGTCGAGAACTACATGGAGCTCAGGGAGCAGCTCAAGGCGGCGGGCCACACGTTCACGTCCGAGACCGACGCCGAGGTCGTCGTCCACCTGCTCGAGCAGGAGTACGACGGCGATCTTGCGCAGGCGGTCGGTCGCGTCTACCCGCAGCTCGAGGGCCACTTCTCCATCGTCGCCATCCACCACGACCAGGCCGACCTGCTCGTCGGCGTCCGGAACCAGACGCCGCTCGTCGTCGGGCTCGGGGACGGCGAGAACTTCCTCGCCTCCTCGATCGCCGCCTTCCTCAGCGAGACCCGCACCGTCGTCCACCCGCACGACGGCGAGGTGGTCGAGGTGACGCCGAGTGAGGTCCGCTTCTTCGTCGACGGCGCCGAGGTCGAGACGCCCGAGCCGCAGGAGATCGACTGGGACGAGGAGAGCGCTGAGAAGGCCGGCTTCGAGACCTTCATGCTCAAGGAGATCTTCGAGCAGCCGGAGGCCGTGGCCGAGACGATCGGCGACCGGGTGCGCGGGCACAAGCTCATGCTCGAGGCGCTCGGCATGACCGAGCTCGAGGTCCGCAACCTCCGCCGCATCGTCATCGTCGCGTGCGGCACCGCGTACCACGCCGGCGTCGTGGGCCGCTACATCCTCGAGGAGTGGGCCCGGGTCCCCGTCGAGCCCGACATCGCGAGCGAGTGGATCTACCGCAACCCCGTCCTGTCCAAGGACACGCTCGTGATCGGGATCTCGCAGTCCGGCGAGACCCGCGACACCGTCAACGCCATGAAGCTCGCGCGCGAGAGCGGCGCGCGGACGCTCGCGATCACGAACCTGATGGGCACGCAGATCACGCGTGAGGTCGAGGCGACGCTCTACACCCGCTGCGGGATGGAGGTCGGAGTCGCCGCGTCCAAGACCTTTACCTCGCAGGTCGCGCTGCTCAGCCTGCTCGCGCTCAGGCTCGCCGAGATCCGGCGCACGCTGCCGCAGGACGAGATCGACTTCATCCTCGACCGCCTGCACGAGCTGCCGCAGAAGATGCAGGAGTTCCTCGACGGCGACCATCCGATCGAGTCGATCGCACAGCGCTTCCACGACCGGCCTTTCTTCCTCTACCTCGGCCGCCACATCGGCCTTCCGGTCGCGCTCGAGGGCGCGCTGAAGCTGAAGGAGATCTCGTACATCCCGACCGAGGCGTACTCGGCCGGCGAGATGAAGCACGGG
>DASQCM010000011.1:0-2086 GCA_035634675.1 Gaiellaceae bacterium | reverse complement strand
CGAACCGGGAGATAGCCGAGCCGGGCGAGGAGTTCCTGCAACCGCAGCGTCGAGCCTCCAGCCACCCTCCAGGCGACGGACCCGCCCGGGACGCGCACGCGCACGATGCCGCCGAGTCCGAGGCCGAGCCCAGTCGGGCGGAAGGACAGCGTGTGAGAGTCCACCTGCTGCCAGTGGCCCGGCATCGCGGGCTCGAGCCGGGGAAGCCGAGAGCCGAGCACGAAGGCGACCGGCCGGGCGAACGTCAAGGTCAGCGGAGCGAGCGGAGAGACACGGCTGCCGGCCGCGGGCTCGGCGACGACGCTCCTCCGGGCGCCGGGAACGAACCACGCGACGTGGGCAGGCTCGGAGAGCGTCTCCCAGGACCGAACCGCGGCCGCCACCGTCGTCGTCCCCGTAGTCGCGCGGCCCGAGGCGCGGATGCCGAGAGGCACGACGCTCCGGGCGGCTTCCAGCCTCTGCACCTGTCCGCCCCCGATCACGACCCGGCTCACCGGCTCGGCGAAGCTGACCGTCACGGGGGTACCGCGGTTCGGCCGGAGCAGAGTCGAGCGGATGTGTGCAGCCGGCGTCACGACGGTGATCGTCCGCTTCTGTTGCTCGCCGACGAGCCAGGAGGCCCAGCTCGGCCGGCGGATCCGGACCGTGACGGTCAGGCGCTCACCGGGACTGAGCCGGACGCGCGGCCAGACGGTGCCGCCGCGCAACTCGACCGGCACCGGCGTTCCGTCGGGGCCTCTCACCGACACGCGCTCGATGTGCCCCGAGAAACCGGGGAGCGAGATACCCGCGAGACCGCTCGTCGACGCGGCGACGCCGACGCCCGGCCAGGCCAACAGCGCCGCAACTGCGGCGGCAGCTACGACGAGGCCGAGACAGAGCGCGGTCAGAAACCACCTGCGCAACACGACCATTTCAGTATGGCCTACGCTCAGGCGGATGGCCGATCCCGACGGTGGCAGAGGGATCCCGCGCGAGCTCTCACGCGGCGAGATCGAGGAGTTTCTGCGCAGCCAGCGGATCGCGCGGCTCGGCTGTCACGCCGACGGAGTCACATACGTCGTGCCGCTCATCTACGCCTACGGCGACGGCGCGGTGGTCGCGGTCACGACCGAGGGCCGTAAAACCGCCATGCTGCGCGAGAACCCGCGTGTCTGCGTCGAGGTGGACGAGTACGACGCCGACGGAAAGGGAGGCTGGCGGAGCGTGATCGCCCACGGCACCTACGAGGAGCTCGGCGGCGACGCGATCGAGCCCGCGCTGGCGCTCATGCGCGAGCGCTTCGCACGCACCGCGGGCCGCGCCGCCGAGCCGCGGGCGCTCGGCCCGAACGTCGTCGTCCTCCGCATCGGCCTCGACGAAGTCTCCGGCCGGACCGTCGAAAGGTGAATTTTTCCTGCATAAGCAGGGAATGAGACTTTGTACGGAAATAGAAAAAGACCGCGTTTGGGAATGGACTTCGGCGCAACGCCGTTCTATAACTCGTACGGGTGGCGACGCCGCAGTAGTTAGCCGTATCACGCCGCCCGGGGCGCCGAAATCCGGCAGCCCCTCATGAACGAAAGGAACAACACTGAGCGACACCATTCACCTGCACGACCTCTCGCCTGCCGAGCGCCTGCTCGAGGAGGCCGCCGAGCGCGGTTTCGTCGAGGAAAAGGACATTCAGGCTCTCGCCGACGAACACGAGCTGACCGAGGACGACGTCACCGGTCTCCGCGCCGCGCTCGAAGAGCGCGACGTCATCGTGCGCGAGGAGACGCCTGAGGAGACGCGCCCGGTCGCAGCCGCACCGGTCACCGGCACGCTCGACCCACTGCAGCTCTTCATGGACGCAGCGGGCCGCCACAAGCTGCTCACGGCCGCGGACGAGGTTGCGCTCGCGAAGCGCATCGAGCGCGGCGACCTCGCAGCGAAGGAGAAGATGATCAACTCCAACCTGCGGCTGGTCGTCTCGATCGCGAAGCGCTACCAGGGCCACGACGTGCCTCTCCTCGACCTGATCCAGGAGGGCGTGATCGGCCTCAACCGCGCAGCGGAGAAGTTCGACTGGCGCAAGGGCTACAAGTTCTCGACCTACGCGACC
>DASQCM010000010.1:0-2317 GCA_035634675.1 Gaiellaceae bacterium | reverse complement strand
GTCGCCGCCCAGCCGAACCGTGAGCTCGAAGGACTGGCCCTGATAGCGGAGGTCGGCCTCGCCCTCGTTCGGCAGCTCGCCGGCCTCAGCCAGAGGCCGCACGTTGGAGACGACGCGGTCGCGCCGCTCCTCGCTCGCCGCCAGCCCGAGTGCCGAGAGGACCCCGGCCGCTGCCGGGACGAGCACCGCCTCGGCGCCCAGCTCCTCGGCGAGCGCACAGGCGTGGAGCGGGCCCGCTCCGCCGTACGCGACGAGCGCGAACTCCCGCGGGGCGTGGCCCCGCTCGACCGACACTACGCGAAGCGCCCGCAGCATCTCGGCGTTCACGACCTCGACGACCGCGGCGGGATCGACTCCGTCGAGCGCGGCTGCCGCCGCATCGCGGTCGAGGACGAGTCCGCCGGGCAACTCGTCCGGAAGCCGTCCGAGCAACAGGTTCGCGTCCGTCACCGTCGCGCCGCCGCCACGCCCGTAACATGCCGGGCCGGGATTCGCGCCCGCCGACTCCGGGCCGACGCGGAGCGCGCCGCCCGCGTCGCGCCGTACGAGCGAGCCGCCGCCGGCGCCGACCGTGTGCACGTCGACTGACGGAAGCCGGATCGGGAGGCCCCCGACCTCGCGCTCCGACACCCGGGCCGCAAGCCCTCCCGGCAGGAGGCAGACGTCCGACGAGGTGCCACCCATGTCGAAGGCGATCGCGTTCTCGAAGCCCGCTCGCCGCGCGAGCAACCCCGCGCCGACGACGCCGCCCGCGGGGCCGGAGACGAGCAGCCGCGCCGGATGAGCCGCCGCCTGCGCCACCGCCGCGACGCCTCCCGAGGAGAGCATCACCACCGGCTCGGGCAACCCGGCTTCCGCCGCCGCCGCGGCGAGCGCCTCCAGGTACCGCGCCGCCACGGGCGCGAGGTAGGCGTCGGCTGCGGTCGTCGAGGCGCGCTCGTACTCCCGGAACTCCGGCGCGACCTCGTGCGACGCGACCACGTGGACTCCCGGATGCCGACGCCGCAGCTCCTCCGCGACCGCCTGCTCGTGGGATGAATCGCGGAACGCAAACAGAAGACACACGGCCACCGCCTCGGCCTCCCCGAGGTCGGGGAGCGAGTCGAGCGAGAGCGGCTCCAGCTCTCGGTCCGGCCCGAGCCGGCCCGGAATGCCGTGGCAGCGCTCGAGAGGGACGAGCGGCTCAGAATGCTCCGCGCAGAGCCGGTAGAGGTGAGCGCGCGTCTGCCGGCGCAGATGGAGAAGGTGCTCGAAGCCGTCATTTCCGACATAGGCGGTGCGCGCACCGCGCCGCTCGAGGAGCGCGTTCGTGGCGACCGTCGTCCCGTGCGCGAAGCGCGTCAGCCCGTCGCCCACACCGACCTCACGGGCCGCTGCGAGCACCGACTCCTCCTGCCGTGCGGCCGTCGGCACCTTCGCCGTCCGGATCCGCCCCTTCTCGACGAGGACGGCATCGGTGAACGTCCCGCCGACGTCGACGCCGAGGATGGCCACGTCCGTAGTCTGATTCGCCGTGGCGATCCGCGCCTTCCTCTTCGACTTCGACGGCCTCATCATCGACACGGAGCTCGCGTCGCGGGCCGGCTGGGAGCTGCTCTACCGGGACCACGGCCACGAGCTACCGCCCGAGCTCTGGGCGACGGTCGTCGGCACGTACGGCGCCTGGGACCCGATGGCGCACCTCGAGGAGCTCGTCGGCGAGCCGCTCCAGCGCGAAGCGCTGAACGAGCGCCGCAACGCGCATGAGAGCGCCCTGATCGAGGCCGAGGAGCTGCGGCCCGGCAGCACCGGCTGAAGCGGGCGATCGTCTCCAGCGCGAACCGGGGCTGGGTGGACTCGCACCTCGAGCGACTCGAGGCGGCGGCCGGCTGGGACGCAATCTGCACGGCCGACCGCGATCCATCGCGCGCGAAGCCCGCGCCGACGCTCTACCTCGAGGCACTCGCGGCGGTCGAGGTCGCGGCCTCCGAGGCGGTGGCCTTCGAGGACTCGCCCAACGGCGTCCGGGCGGCGAAGTCAGCCGGGATCTTCTGCGTCGCCGTGCCGAACGAGGTGACGCGCGACCTCGGCCTCGACGAGGCCGGCGCCGACCTGATCCTCGACTCCCTCGCCGACCTGCCGCCCGACGAATTGCTAGGACGCTTCTCCGAGGAATAGGGTCTCCGGCATGGCTGCCTACGAGAAAGCCGACATCGACGAGATCGCCTCGAAGCAGTGGCCCTACTGGATCCCGATCCGCCACCACTTCGGGATCGAGACCTTCGGCGTCAACCTCTGGCGGGGCCGCGAGGACGGAACAGTCATCCCGGAGCACGAC
>DASQCM010000009.1:0-3600 GCA_035634675.1 Gaiellaceae bacterium | reverse complement strand
CGCAGCTCGGCCTGGAGCCCGTGCGGGTCGAGGACGCGCAGCTTGCCCGCTTCCTCGAGGAGCAGGGCCGACTGGTGCGGGTCGGCGACGGCTTCGCGGTCTCGCCCGCGGCGTACGAGCGGGCGCGCGAAGCTCTCGTCGACGGGATCACGCTCGCCCAGCTCCGCGACGCACTCGGCGTCGGGCGCAAGGCCGCGCAGCTCTATCTCGAGCGTTTCGACGCGGATGGGGTGACACGGCGCGTCGGAGATGCGAGAGTCCTGCGGCGACGCTGATGGATGTCCGCGAGTTGATCGAGCGCTACAACGCCGCGTGGAACGCGCAGGACCTCGACACGATCCACGAGCTCCACGACCCGGACATCGTCTTCCACAACTATACGGTCGACGAGCGGGCCGAGGGCGCGGAGGCCGTCCGTGAGCACATCGCCGACATCTTCCGCAACAACCCGACGCTGAGCTTCACGACGCGGTCGCTGCGCGTCGGCGACGACTTCGCGGTCTGCGAGTGGACGGCGTCGACCGACTCGAAGGAGTGGGATGGCGTCGACGTCTTCCCGCTCAGGAACGGGAAGATTGCCCGGAAGGACGTGTACTCGGCGTCGCATCGGGCGCGCGAACGCTGAGCTGGAGCACGTCGGGCCGGCTGTAGTGGCCGACCGGGTCGAAGCGCTGCCGCTCGGCGAGCAGCTGCGCAGGGTCGAGCTCCGCGTAGAGGATTCCCTCCTCGTCGTACAGCGGCCCGGCGAGATAGGAGCCGTCGGGCGCGAGGATCGCACTGCCGCCGCGGCCGATCGTCCCGGCTCCCTCGATCTCGGCGGCGAGCGGGAAGTCGTCGGGGTATGCGTCCTCGCGCTGGAAGTGCGCCGGCGCGACGACGTATGCGCGGCTCTCGCGGGCGATGTGGACGAGCGTCGCCTGCCAGGCATCGCCGTCGTCGGCGGTCGAGGCGACGTAGATCTCGACGCCGGACTCGTAGAGCGCGACCCGCGCAAGCGGCATGTAGTTCTCCCAGCAGATCAGTCCGCCGAGCCGGCCGAAGCCCGTCTCGACCGCGGAGAGCCCGCGGCCGTCGCCCTGGCCCCAGACGAGCCGCTCGTGGTTGGTGGGAACGAGCTTGCGGTGGTGCAGCGCGAGCTCGCCCGCGGGCGAGTGGTAGAAGAGCGCGTTGTAGATCGTGCCGGGACGCTCGGCGTCGACCTCGTTGACGCCGGTCACGATCCAGATTCCGAGCTCCTGTGCCGCTGCCGCGATCCGGCTCTCGGCGGGAGAGTCGACCGCGACCGACTGCTGCGCGAGGCGGGCGAACGTCTCCTTCGCGCGCGGGTCCTGCCAGCCGGCGAACGCCTTCGCCCACGCCGAGGACGGATAGACGGGCAGGAACGTCTCGGGAAAGACGACGAGCTCGGCGCCGTTGCCCGCCGCCTCCGCGGCGACTTTCTCGAGCTTGTCGAGCGTCGCCTCGCGGTCGAGCACGGCAGGCTCGACCTGGGCGCACGCGACCTTGACCGGGCGCTCCATTCTTCGGAGCCTAGCTTCGTGAGCCGTAGCCGCCGCCTCCGGGCGTCTCGACCCGGACGAGGTCGCCCGCGCGGAGCCGGCGAGTCACCTTCGGCGGCTGTTCCTCGCCGTTGACGAGCGTGCGGCCACGCGCGCCTTCCTCCCCTCCTTCTCGGCCCTGCGGCGCGTGGCGCCGCCGCTCGGCGAGCACCGAGAGCCGGCAGTCCTCGAGCACCCGGAGCTCGCGCACGACGCCGTCTCCGCCTCGGTGTGCACCGTCCCCGCCGGAGCCGCGGCGTAGCTCCCAGCGCTCGACCCGGAGCGGGTACTCGAGCTCGATTGCCTCGGCCGGCGTTGCGAGCGTGTTCGACATCGCAACATGGACGCCGCTCGGTCCGTTCGCGCCCGGGCAGGCGCCCTGGCCGCCGCCGACGGTCTCGTAGTACGTGAACCGGTCACTGCCGAAGGCGAGGTTGTTCATCGTCCCCTGGCCCTGGGCGGGCACGGGTACCAGCTCACCCAGCGCGGCGAAGACGACGTCGACGATGCGGGACGCGGTCTCGGTGTTCCCGGCGACGACGGCGGCGGGTGGACGCGCGTTGACGAGGCAGCCCTTGGGCGCCGTCACGATGACCGGGGCGAATGCGCCGCCCGACGCCGGCAGGTCCGGCTCGGTGAGACAACGGATGACGAAGAAGCAGGCCGACTTCGTCACGGGGAGCGGGCAGTTGAGGTTGCCGTCGTACTGCGGCGTCGTACCTCCGAAATCGATCCGGATCGCGTCGCCGTCGATCTCGATCCTGCAGCGGATCGCGAGGTTGCCTTCGACCGCCTCGACGACGTCCTCGGCCTGACCGCGACCGTCCGGGAGATCGGCGATCGCCGCGCGCACCATCCGCTCGGAGTAGGCGTAGAGCTCGTCCATCGCGGCGGCGACGCGGTCGCGGCCGCGGCGCGCGCACAGCTCCGCGAGGCGCTGCTCGGCGAGTCGGTGCGAGGCGAGTTGCGCGCGGAGGTCGCCACGGCGCTCCTCCGGCTGCCGCGTCGCGCGGACGAAGCGCTCGAGCACCTCGTCGGTCAAGAGCTGCGGCGGCAGAATCACACCCTCCTCCGCGAGCGTGTGCGAGAACGCGGGCAGGCTCGCCGGTTCGATCCCGCCGACGTCCGCGTGGTGGGCGCGCGAGACCGCGAAGCCGAGGACGGTCCGCGACACGAGCGTCACGTCGGGCAGGTGCGTGCCCCCCGTGTACGGGTCGTTGAGGATCGCGACCTGGCCCTGTTCGAGCCCGAGTCGCATCACGGCTGCGACCGCGTCGGGCATCGCGCCGAGGTGGACCGGGATGTGTTCCGCCTGGGCGATCATCCGGCCACGCGCGTCGAACAGCGCGGTCGAGCAGTCGCGCCGCTCCTTGATGTTGGCGGAGAACGAGGAGCGGATCAGGACGGCACCCATCTCCTCGGCGATCGACCGCAACGAGGCGCCGATCACTTGAAGCTGAATCGCTGCGTTCATGTCACTTACGTGTCACCACCCAGCTGGCACCATCCCTAACCCCCACCCACCCGGGGGGAATCCAGAGGGTCGACCCGTTCAGCTCGTGGAGCGCCGGCCCGGATAGCCGCTGCGGATCGCCGCCCGGCAAGGCCAACTCCGGCCCGGGCGTGACCTCGGCCGTGCGGACGGCGACGAGCTCGACGTCGCGTCCGCGGTCGGCATAGCCGTACCGTTCCTCGTGGGCACGGTGGAAGCGCTCCGCCAGGTCGCCGCCCAGCCGAACCGTGAGCTCGAAGGACTGGCCCTGATAGCGGAGGTCGGCCTCGCCCTCGGCCGGCAGCTCGCCGGCCTCCGCCAGGGGCCGCACGTGGGAGACGACGCGGTCGCGCCGCTCCTCGCTCGCCGCCAGCCCGAGCGCCGAGAGGACGCCCGCCGCTGCCGGGACGAGCACTGCCTCGGCGCCCAGCTCCTCGGCGAGCGCACAGGCGTGGAGCGGGCCGGCGCCGCCGTACGCGACGAGCGCGAACTCGCGCGGGTCGTGGCCCCGCTCCACCGACACGACGCGAAGCGCGCGCAGCATCTCGGCGTTCACGACCTCGACGACCG
>DASQCM010000008.1:0-5842 GCA_035634675.1 Gaiellaceae bacterium | reverse complement strand
AGCAGCTCGAGCGGCTCGCTCGCCGCGCCGGCCTCGGGCTCGGTCGGGCGGGCTCGGTCGCTCACCACGGCAGCGGTGAGATCTTCGTCGCCTTCGCCACAGCCACTGATCGCTCGTTCCCGGACCGCGAGCTGAATCCGCTCTTCCAGGCCGCGGTCGACGCCACCGAAGAGGCGGTCTTGTGCTCGCTCTGGGCGGCGGTCGACACGGTCGGCCGCGAGGGACGGCTCGTCCGCGCCCTGCCGCGCGAAAAGGTGCTCGAGCTCTACCGCGGCCGCGGCTGGTAGCTGCCGCCGTACATCGGAAGCTCGAGCCCCGGCCCGACGCGGTCCATCTCCTCCCACAGCCGGTTGATTCCGAAGCTGCCGCGTTCCCGGACGCGTTGCACCTGGTCGAGGTCGATTACGGCCGTGACGACCTCCTCGCCGACGCCAGCCTCGTAGCGCACGGCGCCCTCGGGATCGATGACGAGGCTGCGGCCGTTCCCGACCGGCGCGGCGGCATTGATGTTGACGACCGCGACCTGGTTGACGATCGCGTTCGCGCGCGCGACGACCGTCTCGGCGTCGCGGTCGGACGTCCCGGTCAGCGTCACCTGGAAGATCGCCTCTGCGCCCTCCCAGGCGAGTGACCGGAAGATCTCAGGGAAGGCGCCGTCGTGGCAGATCGCAAGCCCGAAGCGGCCTACGCCCTCGATGTCGAAGCACACGGTCCTCGTGCCTGGCTGCGTCGTCTCGTACGGCTGCCAGGGGAAGCACTTCCGGTAGCTCGCGACGAGCTCACCGTCCGGCGAGAGCACGATGGCCGTGTTCGCGACCCCGTCGGCGGTGCGTTCGTAGACGCTGCCGGGGATCAGCCAGAGTCGCGTCTCGCGCGCCAGCGCTCCCAGCTGCTGCATCAGTGGGCCCGGCACGTCGACGGCGAGCTCGGCCGGCGGGACGCCGTCTTCCTCGAGCAGGGGCGGCAGCGCCATCAGGTGCAGCTCCGGCGCCACGACCAGCTCGAGCCCCTCGAACGTGGACCGGAGCGTGCGGACGTTCCGCTCGAGCTGCTCGAGCGTCGCCTCGGGGTCGCCGGGGACGCCCGCCGTTTGCAGCCCTGCTACGAAGAGCGAGCGGCCCGCCATCGCGTAGATGCTATGCGCCTCAGGCCGAACGGAGCGTGTGCGCGATCACGCTCGCGTAGATCCGGCACGCGTAGGGCCACGGATGCGTGCCGTCGGAGAGCATCTTGTCCGTCGAGTGCCCGTACCAGTCGGCGAGGTGCGCTTCCGGCCAGCCGCGCAGCCAGTTGTCGAGCGCGTGATTCGACTCGTCCTGCCAGCTCGTGGTGTTGCGCACGTTGACGACGACGATGTCCGGGATCCCGCGCAGCGCATGTCGGAGCCGCAAGAGGTCGTCGAACCAGAGCGGGCCGTTGTTCCCGACCTGGAGGACGATCGCCTTCGGGAGCCGGTGGTGCTTCCTGAGGTGCCCGAGCTCCTTGATCGTGTCGTCGATCTGGCGCCCGACGGTGGCGTTGACGCGCACGCGGTGGTGCAGCGCCACCTTGAGATCCGCGGAGCAGTCGAGCATCACGGAGTCGCCCAGCGCGAGCATGTGCGCCGGCAGCGGGCGGAGCTTGTGGACGGCGGGTTGTGTCTTGATGTGCGGGCTCGGCTCCGTGCCGCCGTTGGACGGCTGGGTCCCGGCGCTCGCCTGTTGCGGGTTGACGTAGCCCGAGACCGGGTTCAACGCACGGGGGATCACGAAGAGCACTCCGAAGGCTGCCGCGACGACGAGCGTGCTCGCGGCGATTAGCTCGAGGCGCCGGCGGGGCGCGTGCCTGGCGAGCCGCCGCTGCAGGGCGCCGGTGCGGATCGGCTGCTCCACGAAGTGGAACGAGAGAGCCGCGGCTGTCACGACGATCGCCGCCTGGAGAAAGATCACTCCCGGGCCCGTCCACGCGATGTCCACCCCCGGCCGCAGGAGCAGGATGATCGGCAGGTGCCAGAGGTAGATCCCGTAGCTCCGCTCGCCGAGCCACCGCAGTGGCGCGACGCCGAGCGCCTCGCCGATGCCGGTCGCCGGATGCGCCACCGCGGCGATCAGGACCGCGAAGCAGAAGGCCGCGGCGATGTCGCCGCCGCGCCACAGCGTCGGGCTGAAGTCCTGCATCTGCCGGAACAGGAGCACCGTCGTCACGAGAGCCGCGATCCCCAGTAGCTCGAGCAGCGGCACCGCGCGCCGCATCCGCTCGATCGCCGGCCAGACGAGCGCGAGCAGGATCCCCATCAGGAGGAGGAAGGCTCGCGTGTCCGTCCCGTACCAGACGCGTGACGGATCGGCCTGCTTGTACAGGAGCCACGAGAGCGCGGCCGAGGCGACGAAGCCGGCGGCGATGACGTAGGGCAGCCGCCTCCGTCCGAGCAGCACGAGCCCCGGCACGAGCAGCAGCGGCCAGATCACGTAGAACTGCTCCTCCACCGCGAGCGACCAGAGGTGCTGCAGCAGCGACGGGTTGCTCATCCGGACGAAGTACGAGTGGTTCGCCAGGATCAGGTGCCAGTTCGTGTAGTAGAGGAGCGAGCTGACCGCGTCGCCGCGAGTTTTCGCCAGGCTGCTCCGTTGGAAGATCGCGTCGAGGGCGAGTGTCGCGAGCACGACGACGACGAGGGCGGGGAAGAGGCGGCGCGCGCGTCGAGCCCAGAAGCGGCGGAGGTCGATCCGGTTCCGCACATTCCATTCGACGAGCAGCAGCGACGTGATCAGGTAGCCGCTGAGCACGAAGAACATGTCGACCCCGAGGAAGCCGCCGGGCAGCCAGCCGTTCCCGTCCGCGTGGGGTTTTGCGTGGTAGAGGAAGACGCCGATCACCGCGAGCGCGCGCAGGCCGTCGAGGCCCGGGCGATACGCGAGGTGCGGTCCTGTTCTTGTGGCCGGTCTAGGCATTTGCGGCCCGCAGCTTAGGGTCCGTTCCGGCGAGTCGCCAGGATCTCGGCGACGACCCCGGTAAGGCATTGTGCCGCGTCTGCCAGCGAGCGGTCGCGGCCGCAGCGTTCAACGAGCGAAACGGCTTGGACAGGGGGCTCGGCGGCGACTTCTCCGGCGACGACGAGGGCCTCGACTCCGGCATTTGCGGCTCGCGCCAGGACGCGGCCGACCATTTTGCCGGAGAAGGAAGTCTCGTCGAGGCGGCCCTCGCCGGTGATCACGAGATCCGCTTCCTGGAGGCGCTCGTCGAGGCGGAGCCGGTCCGCCACGAGATCGAAGCCGGAGACGAGCCGTCCACCGATCGCCGCGAGGCCGCCGGCGAGGCCTCCTGCGGCGCCCGAGCCCGGGAGGTCGGGTACGGCGAGTTGCGCGAGCCGCTCGCGCAGAATGCGCACCTCCTCCGGCGTTGCTCCCTTCTGCGGCGCGAAGACGTCTGCGGCGTCGAGAAAGCGCGCCTGCACGTCGCAGGCCACGTCGAGTGGCGGTAGGCGCGGTGGTAGCGCCTCGACAGCTCCGACCCCGCCGTCCGTCGACGCCACGCCGCCTACGGCGACGACGAGCCGCCGCGCACCTTCCGCGACGGCGGCCGCGACGAGCTCCCCGACACCGCGGCTCGTCGCGCCGAGCGGATCGTTCCCCTGCGGCCCACCCGCGAGTGAGAGCCCGCACGCGCGGGCCGCCTCGATCAACGCGGTGCCGTCCTCCTCGAGCCGCCACGCAGCCACGACCGGCTCTCGCAGGGGACCGGTCACAGTCGTCGATCGGTTCCCACCGCCGAGCACGTCGAGCGTCCCCTCGCCGCCGTCCGCGAGCGGCAGCTCGACCGCGTCCCAGCCGGCGCGCGAGGCTCCGGCAGCGATCGCAGCCGCGGCCATGTGTGCCGTGAGCGTGCCGCGGAACTTGTCGGGGGCTGCCAGCAGTCGCATACGGCGCAGATTCTCGCTACCGTTGGTTGTGCACTAGCACTTACGAGCGAGTACCGGGTGCGCGTCCGTTCGCGCCTCCTGTCCGTTCAGAACTTCCGCGGAGGGAGGTGTAGATATATGGCAACCGGAACCGTCAAGTGGTTCAACGATGCGAAGGGGTATGGCTTCATCACCCCGGACGAGGGCGGCAAGGACGTGTTCGTCCACTTCAGCGCGATCGCGGGCGACGGCTTCAAGACCCTCACCGAGGGCGCGAAGGTCGAGTTCGAGCCGTCCGAGGGGCAGAAGGGCCCCGAGGCTCGGAACGTCATCGCAGTCGGCTAGCGGGTTTGTGGCGGGGCGCCTCCTTCGAGGCGCCCCGCCTTTTCTTTGCCTCAGCTGACGTTCACGCGAGGGACGTGTCAGGTCTTGCGCGCGGTCGCGCGGCCGCCCTTGCGGCCCGCGGCCTTCTTTTGGGCGGTCGTGCCACCTTGCGAGGTGTTGTGGCGGCGGACGCCGGAGCCGGAGGCTTTGCCGCCGCGGCTCGACGCTCCCGGCGAGTTGGCGATCCTCGCGGCGCGCTCCTTCGACATCCCCTTCTCCTTCAGCTTCTCGTACTGTTTCTCGTTCTTGACGCTCGGTCGCTTGCCGGGCATGCGATCCTCCTTCGTGTGGACGAGGGTCCTGAGACGGGAACGGGTCTCGCCGGGATCTCGATTCGCCGGCTCGTTCCCAGCGACGAGAACGTCGTGCGGCAGCTCGCCACGTACGAGGGTCCGGGCGACCCCGGAGGCCTGCTCGCCGACGTGCGCACGCTGATGCTGGTGGCGTTCGATGGTGAGCTCCCGGTCGGCTTCGTGCTCGCCCACGAGCTGCCGCGACGGCACGGCGACCGCTCGAAGCTTTTCGTCTACGAGGTGGACGTCGCGGAGAGCCACCGGCGTCGCGGGATCGGGAAGGCGCTGCTCGCGCGGCTGGCCGAGCTCGCCCGCGAGCGCGGCATCCGGATCGGCTTCGTCCTCACCGACGAGGACAACGTGCCGGCGAACGCGCTCTACCGGAGCGCCGGCGCCAGAACGCGGGCGGTCGTCGAATGCGAGTTCTCGTACGCGGTCGACTGACGGTGTTGCGTCCGGCGGACGCAGGGGACGTCGACCGCCTCGTCGCCTGGCACGCCGATCCGGAGGTCGCCCGCTACTGGGACGGCGAGACCTTCACTCCCCCCGAGATGCAAGACCGGCTGGCGCGCGAGGATGTCGAGGCGTGGATCGTCGAGGAGGCCGGCGAGCCGGTCGGTTACCTCCAGGTCCACTCCGAAGGGCTCGACATGTTCCTCGTCCCCTCCGCCCGCGGGCGCGGTCTCGGCCCGGATGCGGCTCGGGCCATGGCTCGCCACCTCGTCGACGAGCGCGGCTGGATGCGCGTGACCGTCGATCCCTATGCCTGGAACGAGGGCGCCGTGCGGGCGTGGGAGCGTGCTGGCTTCGTCGAGGTCTCGCGCCACGAGGCCGGCGGCGACTACACCGCGCCCTGGATCCTCATGGAGTTCCGCGACTAAACTCGGAGCATGCGCTCCGAGCGCACCACGACACCCCGCTAGTCGGCCTCCGGGTCGTCCTCTCCGTCCGCCGACTTGGCGGTCGGATCGGGCACCGGGGACTCCTCCAACTCCTCGTTCCTGTTGTCCTCGCGGGGGTGCATAGTCTTGGCCGGTTCTTCCATGAAGGTCGTCCTTCCCGACAACTCGGAGCTCGAACTTCCCGACGGCGCGACCGGGCTCGTCGCCGCGCGCGCGATCGGCCCGAAGCTCGCCGAGCAGGCGGTGCTCGTGCGCGTCGACGGCCAGGTGCAGGATTTGCGCCTACCGCTCGCCGACGGGGAGAAGATCCAGCTTCTGACCACGCGCGACCGGGACGATCCCGACGCGCTCGCCGTCCTCCGCCACTCCTCGGCGCACCTGCTCGC
>DASQCM010000007.1:0-2032 GCA_035634675.1 Gaiellaceae bacterium | reverse complement strand
TCGCCGATCGACGGATGCCTGTCCGCGAGCTCGCCGAGCAGTGACGCGAACACCGGCCCGAGCTCGGCCGCGTGCTCGACGATGCCCTCCTCGCGGAACGCCTCGATCGAGGCGACGCCGACGGCGCACGCAAGTGGATGGCCGCTGTACGTGAGTCCGCCGGCGAAGTAACGGCTCCGGACCCAGTCCGCTATCGGCTCCCGAATCGCCATCGCGCCGAGCGGGACGTAGCCGGAGTTGATGCCCTTGGCCATGGTGAGGATGTCCGGGACCACGTCCCAGTGGTCGCTGGCGAACCACTTGCCTGTGCGGCCGAAGCCGGCCATCACCTCGTCGGCGATGAGCAGGATCCCGTGCCGGTCACAGGCTTCGCGGATCGACTGGAGGTAGCCGTCGGGCGGGACGATGATGCCGTTCGTCCCGGTCACCGGCTCGAGGATCACGGCGGCGACCGTCTCCGGTCCTTCGTACTGCAGGATCTCCTCGAGGTGAGGCGCGCCGGTGCAGACCGGGCACGGATCGGGGTGTCCCGCGGGGCAGCGGTACGTGTACGGGTCGAGCAGCCGGACGACACCTGGAATGCCCGGCTCGGCGGGCCAGCGGCGCGGGTCGCCGGTCAGCGTGATCGCGCCGGCCGTCGCGCCGTGGTAGCTCCGGTAGCGGGCGACGATCTTGTGCCGGCCCGTGTACCAGCGGGCGAGCTTGATCGCGTTCTCGTTCGCCTCGGCGCCGCCGTTCGTGAAGAACGTCATCGAGATGTCGCCCGGCGTCACCTCCGCAAGGAGGCGCGCGAGAGTGGAGCGGGGTTCGCTCGCCATCGGCGGCCCGATGGTGCAGAGCTGTTCCGCCTGCTCCTTGATCGCCGCGACGAGCTTCGGGTGCTGGTGACCGATCGAGACGTTGACGAGCTGGGACGCGAAGTCGAGGTACCGGTTGCCGTCGTAGTCCCAGAAATAGCGGCCCTCGGCGCCTGCGACCGGGATCGGGTCGAGAGCGTCCTGCACCGACCAGGAGTGGAGGACGTAGCGCTTTGCGTCGGCCTTGACCTGCCCGCCGAGCTCGGTGTTTCGCTCGATCGCGGCCACGGGGCTAGGCTAACCGACATGACCGAGACCGTCGACGCGCCGAGCGCCACCAGGATCCCGCACTGGATCGGCGGCCGCCGGGTGGACGGCGGATCCGGACGCAGTGGCCCCGTCTACAACCCGGCGACGGGCCGCCAGAGCGGAGCCGTCGACTTCGCTAGCGCCGAAGAGGTGGACGCCGCCGTCCGGGCTGCGCAGGACGCCTACCCGGCCTGGCGCGCGACCTCGCTGGCCAAGCGCGCCGAGCTCTTCTTCCGCATTCGCGAGCTGCTCCACGCCCGCCGCGACGAGGTCGCCGAGATCCTCGTCCGCGAGCACGGCAAGGTCTTTTCCGACGCCCTCGGCGAGGTGACGCGCGGGCTCGAGGTCGTCGAGCACTGCTGCGGCATCCCGACCCTGCTCAAGGGCGAGCACTCCGAGCAGGTCTCGACCGGGATCGACGTCTACTCGATCCGGCAGCCGCTCGGCGTCGTCGCCGGAATCACGCCGTTCAACTTCCCCGCCATGGTGCCCATGTGGATGTGGGCGCCCGCGATCGCGTGCGGCAATTGCTTCGTGCTCAAGCCGTCGGAGAAGGATCCGTCCGCGTCGCTCTGGACCGCCGAGCTGCTGCGGGAAGCCGGCCTGCCGGACGGCGTCTTCAACGTGGTCATGGGCGACCGCGTCGCGGTCGACGCGGTGCTCGAGCACCCGGATATCGCTGCAGTCTCGTTTGTCGGCTCGACGCCGATCGCGCGCTACGTCTACGAGAAGGCGACCGCGAGCGGCAAGCGCTGCCAGGCGCTCGGCGGGGCGAAGAACCACATGATCGTGCTCCCGGACGCGGATGTGGACTCGGCGGCCGACGCGGCGGTCTCGGCCGGCTACGGGTCGGCCGGCGAGCGCTGCATGGCTGTGTCCGTCGTCGTCGCGGTCGCTGACGTCGCCCAGCCGCTCGTCGACGCGAT
>DASQCM010000006.1:0-6175 GCA_035634675.1 Gaiellaceae bacterium | reverse complement strand
GAGACGGTGCAGGTCACCGTCAAGCGAGACGGGTCGACCAAGCACGTCTCGGTCACCCTCGGCGTGCAGCCGTCCTCGCCTTCCTCCTAGAGAGTCCCTCCTGCGAAACGGTGGGCGGCCCGCAACGGCCGCCCACCCGTTTGGCTCGCGGACAAACGGCGCCGCGGATCATTGACGGTGAGCTGCGTGCGAACCAAGATCCCCGAAACCGTGGCAGCGCCGCGGACGAGGATCAAGGAGGAGCCGTGATCGGAGTCAACGTGAGTTTTTTCTACGTCTGGGACTCGACGGAGGCCGCAACGAGTTCTTCTCCGACGAGGTGCGGGAAATGGTGACCGGTCTGTAACGGGTCGCGCCGACGATCGAGTTTGTCGAGATCGCGCAGATCGTCGACAACTCGGGCGCATGAAGACGTAACCGCTAGTAGCCGTTGGAGCGGCCGACCCAGGCGTTCTCGTCGTAGCCGAGGTTCTCCCAATAGCCGAGCTCGGCCTGCGGCACAAGGTTGATCTCGGCGACCCACTTCACGTTCTTGTAGCCGTACATCTCCGGGATCACGACCCGCACCGGCGCGCCGTGCTCGCGGAGGAGCGGCTTCCCGTCCATCTCCCACGCGAGCATCACGTCCGGCATGGTCGCCTGCGCGAGCGTGAGGTAGTCGACGTAGGGCTCTTCGGCCGAGACGAACTGGAGGGCGCGCGCGTTCGGGTGCGGCCGAGCCTTGGCGAGGAGATCCTGGAAGCGGACGCCGCGCCAGTGGACGTTGTCTACCGACCACCCGGTCACGCAGTGGAAGTCCCTGACCTCCGACGCCTGCGGCAGCGCGCGCAGCTCGTCGTAGGTCAGCTCCATGGGATGGTCGACCAGTCCGCCGATTCGCAGGCGCCAGCTCGCGGGGTCGAAGGTGGGCATGGTCGCGGCGACCGTGTAGATCCGCCAGCCCTTGTTCGGCACGAGTGGCACGGCCGCCTCGACGCCGCTGAGCGCGTTGGATACGTGGCCCCAGGCGGCCTTGCCCCACCAGAGTGAGGTCAGGCCTCCGGCCACCGTTGCGAGGAAGACTCCCCGGCCGATCCGGCGCGGGCTCTCCTCGGGCGGGGTCGCCTGTTCGTCCACGTTCCCGAATGGTTGCAGCCACTTCGGCGCCTTCGCCATTAACTCTTGCTTACTTAGGATCTTCAAATGGAGTCGGCGCCGCACGCACCCCCGCTGCCGGCCGCTCGCATTGCCCGCTGGACGCTGGTGGCCAGCATCCTGGGCTCGTCGATGGCGTTCGTCGACGGCTCGGTGGTCAACGTCGCGCTGCCTGCGATCCAGCACGACCTCGGCGGCGGGTTGGCGACGCAGCAGTGGGTAGTGGACTCATACCTCCTCACGCTCGGCTCGCTGATCCTCGTCGGCGGCTCGCTCGGCGACATCTACGGCGAGCTCCGCATCTTCGGCATCGGAGTCGCGAGCTTCGCGTTCGCCTCCGTGCTGTGCGCGCTAGCGCCGACGGCCACGACGCTGATCGTCTTTCGCGGCCTCCAGGGCGTCGCTGGGGCGCTGCTGACGCCGGCGTCGCTCGCGATGCTCACGGCGACGTTCACCGGCGCGGCGCGAGGTGCCGCGATCGGCCAGTGGACGGCCTGGAGCGGGATCTCGTTCGTGATCGGCCCGACCGTCGGGGGCTGGCTCGTCGACAACTCGAGCTGGCGGGTGATCTTCCTCATCAATGTCCCGATCGCCATCGTCACGCTCGCGCTCGTCTTCTGGCTGGGAGGGCTACACCAGACGCGGCGGCAGGATCTCCGCGTAGACGTGGTGGGAGCACTCCTCGGCGTCGCGGGCCTTGGCCTGCTCGTCGGCGGCTTCATCGAGCAGCCCCAGCTCGGCTGGAGCAGTCCGTTCGTGATCGGCGGGATCCTCGGCGGACTGCTACTGCTCGTCGCGTTCGTCGTCTACGAGCTGCACACGCCGATGCCGATGCTTCCTCTGCGCCTCTTCCGGCTCCGCAACTTCTCGGTCACGAACATCGAGACGCTCTCGGTCTACGGGGCGCTCACGGGGCTGACGACGTTCCTCACGCTCTTCCTGATCGAGTTCGCCGGCTACTCCGCCTTCCAGGCCGGCGTCTCGCTGCTGCCCGTGACGATCGTGGCGTTCTTCCTCTCGCCCCGCACCGGGAAGCTCTCGATGCAGTACGGGCCGCGCCTCTTCATGGCGCTGGGCCCCGCGATCGCGGGAGTCGCGGTGCTCGCCTACGCGCGCCTGCCGACGAACCCGAACTACTGGATCGACATCTTCCCGGCGCTGCTCCTCTTCTCCCTGGGCCTGTCGCTCACCGTCGCACCGCTCACCACGACGGTGCTCGCGGACGCAAATCCGGGCGACGCCGGAGTCGCTTCAGGCGTCAACAACGCCATCGCGAGGATCGCCGGCCTGCTCGCCGTCGCGGTGCTTGGCATCGCTGCCGCGGGGGGCGGCGACCACCTCACGGTCCATGGGTTCCACCTCACGATGGCGATCGTCGCCGGATTGCTTGTGTGCGGGGGCCTGATCGGCGCGATCGGGATCCGCAACCCGCCGACTAGTCCACCCGAGTAGCCCGATACGCGTCGACGACGAACGGCAGCCGCAGAAGGTCGCCGTCGTGCAGCGCCGGATCGCCGTCGACGATCTCCGCCACCCGCTCGAAGAGGTGCGCCCGCTCCAGTTCTTCCACGGAAGCGAGCCCGGAGTAGGAGCGCAGGTGGTCGTCGAGCGCCTCGCGCGGAAGCTCGAGGACATGCCGAAAGGTCTCGTGCTCGACGTCCGCGAAGAAGCCTCCCTCGCCGACGGCCGCGGGCCAGTTGCGCCTGCGCCAGCCCGAGGTCTGCCGCGACGGCCGGCTCTGGTAGATGGCCTCCGACATCGCAGCGATCGTCGGGTTGCGCTCGTCGCGGTGGTTCCAGCCGAAGGCGAGACGGCCTCCGGGCCGGAGCACTCGGTGGAACTCCGGCAGCGCAAGGTCGAGATCGAACCAGTGCAGCGACGAGCCGGCCAGGACCGCGTCCGCCTCTCCATCGGAGACCGGTATCTCCTCTGCGGAGCCGTCGACGCCCTCCAACCCCAGCTCGCGCAGGATGGCCAGCATCCGCGGGTCCGGTTCGACGGCGAGGACGCGCACACCGAGCGCGGCCACGGCTCGCGTCAGCTTGCCGGTGCCGGCGCCGACCTCGATGACGAAGCTCGCGTCTTCGGGCACGAGCCACCGCGCAGCCTCCGCGGGCCAGGCGGGGCGAGCGCGCTCGTAGGCGTCGGCATGGGCGCCGAACGTGAGCCGGCGAGGAGTCTCCGTCATGTCGAGAACGTAGCTAGCGGATCTGCACGAGCGAGGCAGGCGCGTGGTCGACCTGGAGTGTCGTGTGGTCGAGCCCGAAGCGGTCGTGCAGGAGCTGTTCCAGCTCGCGTCGGATGCGGTGGCAGTCGGCTCCCGGCTCGACGAGCACGTGGGCCGATAGCGTCGGGAACTCCGTCGTCACCTCCCAGACGTGGAGGTCGTGCACCTCGACGACGTGCGGCTGCGCCGCCATCGCGGTGCCGATCTCCTGCACCGACAGCCCCGAAGGCGCGATGTCGAGCAGGACACGGCCGGAGTCGCGCAGCAGCCCCCACGACGCGCGCAGCATGATCGCCGCGACGAGCAGCGCCGCTACCGGGTCGGCCCGGACCCAGCCCGAGGCGAGGATCACGATCCCGGCGATCGCCGTTGCGATGAACGCGAACAGGTCGGTCAGGACGTGCTGGTAGCTGCCCTCGATGTTGAGCGAGCGCCGGTTGGCGCCGGAGAGCTGCCACGTCGCGAGAAAGTTGACTCCGATCCCGACGAGCGCGACGACGAGGATCACGGCGCCGTCAGCATCCGGCGGCGAGACCAGCCGCCGCACCGCGCCGTAGACGATCAGGCCGGCGAGCACAAGCAGCGCCGCACCGTTCGCCTGGGCGGAGAGGATCTCCGAGCGCCGCAACCCGAAGGTGCGGTTCCCGCCCGCCGGCTGCGCGGCGAGGCGGAGCACCACGAGCGACACCAGAAGCGCGCCGGCGTCGGTGAGCATGTGCGCCGCGTCGGACAGAAGCGCGAGCGAGTCGGCCAGGATGCCCGCGACAACCTCGCCGGCCATGAAGGCGAGGATCAGGCCGAGCGCGATCGCGATCCGGCGCGCGTCACCGCTTTGTTCGTGCGAATGCGCGTGCCCGTGCACGCGTCAATCATGCCGCCGGGCTCATCACCTCGCTCACGACCGTCTTCGCCCACTCGTCCGCCCGCTCGAGCTCGCCCGCCTCCAGTGGGCCGGACGTTCCCTCGACGAAGAAGCTCTCGGGCTCGGCGACCAGCCTGTAGCCCCGGTGACGCAGCCGGCGCGCCATCCCGTGGGCGGCCGAGCCGACGAGCAGCGCCGGCTTGTCCGCGCGGGTGTCGAACACGGCAACAGACGGCCCTCCCAACAGCGGCAACCGCTCGATCCAGCCGCGGGCGCCGATCCCGACCTCGCCGTCGCCTCCTCGCTGGTCGACCGCGGCCCGGCGCGAACGCTCACTCGAGAGGCCGTGGATCTGCGTCGGCGCGCCGAGGACGATCAGGCCGACGTGGTGAAGCGAGGGGAGCGGGTCGTCGACCGAGAGGAGCTCGACCTCTCCCTCGGAGGCGAGTGCCTCCGCGATCTCCTCGGCGATCTGCCGCGTGTTGCCGAACCATGACTCGTAGACCACGAGCGATCTCATCGCGCACCTCCGGTTCTCTTTTCTCGAACCGTCGCGCGGGCGCGGAGTCCGCGCATCCGTGTGTCCGCGGATCCACTTGCTCGAATACCGTGCCTAATCTACAATTTAGGCATGGCTCAACTTTCTCCCGCTTCAGACGCGCGCGAGCTGACGGCCGCCGTGCAGGACTACGCGAAGGCGATCTACACCCTCGAGTCGCGCGACGGCGCCGCCTCGACCACCGAGCTGGCTGCCCTGCTCGAGGTGCGGCCGGCCTCCGTCTCGGGGATGCTGCGCAAGCTCTCGGCGCTGGGCCTCGTCGAGCACGAGCCTTACCACGGCGTGCGCCTCACCGAGCGCGGGCGCAAGGTCGCGCTCGAGGTGATCCGCCACCATCGGCTCGTCGAGCTGTTCCTTGTGGAGAGCCTCGGCATGACCTGGGACGAGGTGCACGACGAGGCCGAGGTGCTCGAGCACGCGCTCTCCGAAGAGCTCGAGGAGCTGATCGCGGCGAAGCTCGGCAACCCGACGGTCGACCCGCACGGCGACCCGATCCCGAGCCGCGAGCTCAAGCTCGCCGAAACGCCCGCGCGAGCGCTCGCGGAGCTCGAGCCCGGCGAGACGGCGACGTTCGTCCGGATCTCCGACGCCGACCCCGAGATGCTGCGCTTTCTCGGGGAGCGCGGCATCGTCCCGGGCACGCGGTTGAAGCTCGTGGAGCGGCAGCCGTTCGACGGCCCGCTCTTCGTCAGGGCAGGTCGCGAGACGCACGTGCTCGGCGCGACGCTCGCGCGCGCGATGCGTGTGGAGACGGCGTGACCACCGTCGAGGCCCTCACCGTCGAGGCGCGCGAAGCGGGCATCACCCCGCTCGAGGCGCTGCTCCGCCGCGGCCGCTTGCGCGCGACGCTGACGATGCTCGGCCCGGCCTTCGTCGCCGCGATCGCGTATGTCGACCCGGGCAACTTCGCGACCAACGTCGCCGGCGGGGCCCGCTTTGGCTACCTCCTGCTCTGGGTCGTGCTCGCCGCGAACCTCATGGCGATGCTGATCCAGTACCTGTCGGCGAAGCTCGGGATCGTCACCGACCACAACCTCCCCGAGAGCTTCCGCGCGCACTACCCGCGCTGGACGTCCTGGGGAATGTGGGTGCAGGCGGAGCTCATCACGATGTCGACCGACATCGCCGAGTTTCTCGGTGCAGCACTCGGGCTGAACCTGCTCTTCCACGTGCCTCTCTTCATCGCCGGCGTGATGACCGGTTTCATCGCCTTCGGCATCCTCGAGCTACGCCGCCACGGCTTCCGCTCGTTCGAGCTCGCGATCACCGCGCTGCTCGGGATCATCTTTCTCGGCTTCCTCTACGAGACCCTCAAGATCGGCCCGTCCGCGTCGGACAGCATCCAGAGCTTCCTGCCGCCCCGGCTCGGCTCGACGGAGGCGTTGTACCTCGC
>DASQCM010000005.1:0-8518 GCA_035634675.1 Gaiellaceae bacterium | reverse complement strand
GGGCCATGCAGCAGACAGTCCTCGTCGTCGACGACGAGCCAATCGTGCGGGACGTTGTCGTGCGCTATCTCGAGCGCGACGGCTTCGAGACGCTGACGGCGTCGGACGGCGAACTGGCGAAGGCGCTCATCGAGGAGCGCGAGCCGAGCCTCGTCGTGCTCGACGTCATGCTTCCCGGCACGGACGGGCTGTCCCTCTGCCGCTGGATCCGCGACCGGTCCAGCCTGCCGGTGATCCTGCTCACGGCGCGAGGGGAGGAGGCCGACCGAATCGTAGGACTGGAGCTCGGCGCCGACGACTACGTCACGAAGCCGTTCTCGCCCCGCGAGCTCGCCGCGCGCGTGCGCTCGGTCCTCCGTCGCAGCAACGGCAGCTCGCTGCCGCGCGAGACGATCACCTTCGGCGAGGTCGCGCTCGACGGCAGCAGTCGCGAGGCGCGGCTGGCCGATGCCCTCGTCCAGCTCACGGCGAAGGAGTTCGAGCTGCTCTGGTTCCTCGCCTCGCACCCGCGCCATGTCTTCTCCCGCGACCAGCTCATGGTCAGCGTCTGGGGCTACGAGTCGGCTGTCGACACCGGGACGGTGACGGTGCACATGCGACGGCTGCGGGAGAAGATCGAGGCCGACCCAAGCCACCCCCGCCACCTCCACACCGTATGGGGCGTCGGCTACCGCCTCGACCCATGATTGCGCTCGCCTTGGTCGTCGCCGCCGGCAGCCTCGCCTCGGGGCTCGCGCTCGCCTACCTCCTGCGCCGTGCGCCGACCGTCCGGATCCAGCTGGCCGGGCTCGCCTTGATCGCGGCCTGCGTCCCGCTCGCGGCCGTGCTGCTGTCGGGTTGGGTGATGTTCCACATGGGAGCCGACCGCAAGATCCTTGCCGTCGCCGCGGGTTCCGCCACAGCCGCGGTCTTTGCCGCCCTCGTGCTCGCACAGTCGATCACCGGCTCGCTCCGCCGCCTGGGCACGACATCGCACACGCTCGCGGCCGGCGAGCTGTCGGTTCGGGCGCCCGTCGAAGGCCCGCGGGAGATGGCCGAGCTCGCCGCCTCGTTCAATGCAATGGCCGAGGGCCTCGAGCAGCTCTTCGACGCCCGCCGCGAGCTCGTTGCCTGGGCGAGCCACGACCTGCGTGCTCCGATCGCGTCGCTTCAGGCGATGCTCGAAGCGATAGAGGACGGCCTCGCGTCGGCCGATGACTACCTGCCGACACTTCGGGAGCAGGTGCGGACGTTGTCGGCGCTGGTCGACGACCTGTTCGAGCTCGCGCGCATCGACGCCGGCGTGCTCACCCTGGAGCTTCGGCGGACGCCCGTTGCGCCCCTCGTCACCTCGGCGTTGCAGCTTCTCCGGCCCGAGGCCGAGGCGCGTGGCGTCGCGCTCAGCTCCGAGGTCGACGAGCAGATGGAGGCACAGCTGGCACCCGAGAAGATCGAGCGAGTCCTGTTCAACCTCGTGACGAACGCGCTTCATCACACTCCCTCGGACGGATCCGTGGCCGTGCGCGCCGAGCGCCGGGCCTCCGACCTGCTCCTCCGCGTCGAGGACACCGGCGAGGGGCTGCCGGAGGAGGCGCCGGGGCGCATGTTCGACCGCTTCTGGCGGGCGGATCGAGCCCGCAGCAGCAACGGTGCCGGCCTCGGACTCGCCATCGCTAGAGGGCTGGTCGAGGCCCACGGCGGCCGCATCTGGGCCGAGAACCGCCCCCAGGGCGGGGCCTGCGTCTCCTTCACGCTTCCGACTTAGCTGGAAGGGGGCGGACGACGATAAGTCGTCCGCCCCCTGCGACGCTTAGTTGACGACGATTCCGGACGGGGTAGCTCCGGCGGGGCCGGCGGTCGGCGAGCTGGTCAGCTCGGTCAGGGTGCCTCCGTCGACGGAGAAGGCGTTGATCGCGTCGCCTCCACCGTTGACGACCCACAGAGTGGATCCGTCAGGTGAGAGCCGCGCGTCCTCGGCACCCTTCCCGTTCTTGATCGGCGTACTGCCGATGGCCGTGAGCGACCCGTCGGGTCCGATCGAGTAGCTCGAGACGGTGGACGAGGCGGTGTCGACCGTGTACAGGTACTGACCGTCGTGGCTGACCTCGATCCAGCAGGAGGCTGTCCCGGCGTTTGCGAAGGGAGACGCTCCGATCGGGGTCAGGGTGCCGTCGGCGGCGTCCGTGTACGCCGAGACGCTTCCCGACGCGGGGCCGTTGGCGGCGGTATGCGCATTCGAGACGAACAGCTGAGCGGGATTGGTCGGGTTGAACTCGCCGCCGAACTGGCCGAACACGCCCGTCTGGTGCTCGAACGGCGAGCCGGATGCGGCGGTCAGCAGTCCGTCGGCGCCGACCGTGAAGCTGTCGATCTCCGAGGTTCCAACCCGGGTGCCCACGAGCTTCGTGCCGTCTCCGTTGAAGAGAACATCGCCCGGCTGTGAACCCGCCGGAAGTGGGACGGTGGAACCGGGGATCGGCCGGAGGTCGCCTCCCTGGTTGAGCGTGAAGCCGGTGTAGTTCGGGTTCTCGGCATCGGCGTTCGCGACATAGACGAGACCGCCGTCGACGGCGATGCTGACCGGGTTGCCGCCGTTCGACGACACGACGTCGGCGATCCGAAGTGACCCGTCGGGCTTGATCCTGAGCACCGAGATCTGGTTGCTGCCGGCGTCGACCGCGAGCAGATAGCGACCGTCGGCGCTGAACTGCAACGAGCCCTGGGACGCGTTCGCATGCCCGGCTCCGGCCCCGCCGGCCGAGAACGGCGAGCCGGGAATGGGCGTGAGCGATCCGTCGGCGTGCCGATCGAAGCCGGCGACGGTGTTCGCGCCGGCGGTGTTGTCGTCGATGTACACGTGGCCGACCACTCTCGGCGCCTTCGGAGCCGCGGATGCGCCCACAGCGGCGATCAGCGAAACCACACCGGCAAGGACGGCCACAACCGTGAAGCCAAGCTTCGTCATTCCGTAAGTACCTCCCGATCGGCGCGAGGCTCATTCCCCGCGCGCCAACCACGCTCGCAACCAACCCTGACCGTCGGGTTACTCGCACATGAACGGTCCCTTAACTCGCTCCCACATGTGTATGAATGCGACCGTGGCCTTCGCCGCGGCTGCCGGCCGTTACGAGGAGATGACCTACCGCCGCTGCGGCGCGAGCGGCCTGAAGCTGCCGTCGATCAGCCTCGGCCTCTGGCAGAACTTCGGTCACGAGCGCCCGCTCGAGACGTCCCGGGCCATTCTCCGCCGCGCCTTCGACTCAGGGATCACGCACTTCGATCTGGCGAACAACTACGGGCCGCCCTACGGCTCTGCGGAGCAGGTGTTCGGCGAAGTGCTCCGCTTCGATCTCGCGCCGTACCGCGACGAGCTCGTCATCTCGACGAAGGCGGGCTACGACATGTGGCCGGGGCCTTACGGTGAATGGGGCTCGCGCAAGTACCTGCTGGCCAGCCTCGACCAGAGCCTCAGCCGAATGGGGCTCGAGTACGTCGACATCTTCTACTCGCACCGCTTCGATCCCGAGACTCCGCTCGAGGAGACGATGGGCGCGCTCGCGACGGCGATCAGCCAGGGGAAGGCGCTGTACGTGGGCATCTCGTCGTACTCGGCCGAGAAGACCCGCGAGGCGGAGGCGATCCTCCGCGATCTCGGGGTCCGCCTCCTCATCCACCAGCCGTCCTACTCGCTCCTCAACCGTTGGATCGAGGTCGAGCTCCTCGACACGCTCGGCGACCTCGGCGTCGGCTGCATCTGCTTCTCGCCGCTCGCTCAGGGTGTGCTCACCGATCGCTATCTCGCCGGAATCCCCGAGGGGTCGCGCGCGAGCCGGCCGGGCTCGATGTCGCCGGATCAGCTCACCGCGGAGACGATGGCAAAGGTACGCGCCTTGAACGAGATCGCCCAGCGTCGCGGCCAGACCCTTGCCCAGCTCGCGCTTGCCTGGACGCTCCGCGACCCGCGGATGACCTCGACGCTGGTCGGGGCGAGCAGCGTCGAGCAGCTCGAGCAGAACCTCGGCGCACTCAGGACGCCGGACTTCACCGCGGACGAGCTGGCAGAGATCGACCGCTACGCGACCGACAGCGGCATCAACCTCTGGGCAGCCTCCAGCGAGAACTGACGGGAGTCGCTGTCGTGCCTACACCAATCGATCGTGACGAGCTCCAACGGCTGCGCCGGGAGGAGAATGCGAACCTCGTCGAAGTGCTCCCGGCGGAGGATTTCGAGGACGAGCACCTCCCGGGCGCGGTCAACATTCCCCTGAAGACACTCGACCGCCGTTCGACCGCGTCGCTCGACGCGTCGAGGCCGGTGATCGTCTACTGCTACCACTACCAGTGAGACCTGAGCCCACGAGCCGCGGCGCGGCTCGAAGCGCTCGGCTTCACCCGCGTCTACGAGTACACGGCCGGCAAGGCCGACTGGGGCTCGTTCGGGTTGCCGCTCGAGGGAAGGTCGGATAGCAGCACGCGCGTCGGGAGCGTGACCCGCACGGACGTCCCGACCTGCCGTCCGGACGAGCTCGTCCCCGTGGTCGCCGAGCGCCTGGGAGACGAGTGGCAGGTCGCCGTCGTCACGAACGAGCGTGGCGTCGTCGCCGGTGTCCTCGACCGAGCCGCGCTTGGCTCCGGAGAACCGGTTCCGGTGGAAGAGGTGATGTCGCTAGGCCCGCGGACGATTCGGCCGAGCGCGCGAAAGGCCGCGATCGAGCAACGGATGCGCGACCAGAACCTCGCTCACCTGCTCGTGACCCGCTCCGACGGCACCCTTGTTGGCGTGCTCCGCCGCGACGATCTTTGACCGGAGCTCAGAGGGGCAGCAGACCGAGCTCGTCCAGCGACTCGCGCAGCTCGCGCGTGTCGCGATAGACCCGAAACGCTCCGGCACGGATCAGCTCGTCCTCGCCGTAGCCGCCGCTGAGCAGGCCGATGCTGAGCATGCGGGCCCTGCGGGCCGCAAGCAGGTCCCAGACCGCGTCACCGACGACGTAGCACTCCTCCGGCGGGGTGCCGAGCCGCTCGGCGCAGGCGAGAAAGAGATCGGGCTCGGGCTTCGCGCGCTCGACGTTCCCGCGCTCGACCACGACCGTCTCCGGGCCGAGTCCGAGCGCTTCGAGCGAGGCGTCGATCTCCGGGCGGCGGCCGGAGGTCGCGATTCCGAAGCTGGCTCCGATACTTCGCAGCTCCGCCAGGAGCTCGATCGCTTCGGGAAGCGGGCGTCGTTCGGGGAGCAGCTCGCGGAATAGTTCACCGTGACGTCCCTGGATCGCCTCGACCTCGGCTGCGGTCAGCGGCCGACCGAGCTCCCGCGCTACCGCCCGGGTGAAGAGCCCGCCACTCATCCCGATCCTGCGATGGATTCGCCAGCCGTCGATGGGCAGGCCTGCCTCGGCGAGGGCGCGCTGCCAGGCGAAGACGTGGGCGTAGACGGTGTCGACCAGGGTTCCGTCGAGATCGAAGATGAGCGCCGGCATCCCCGCGAGCCTACTGCGCCGTGGCTCGGTGACCCGGGTCGCTTCAGGGCCTCATGGCCGCTAGCCGCTACGAACGTTGGACGTTGCCCGCGATGCGACCGGGGATTAGGTCGGGCAACGTCCACCGTCATGGGGGCAGTCGATCGCACGACCGTATTCCGCAGGGCTGTGCTCGATCTCAGCGAGGAGCCGACGCCTGTGAACGTGCGGCGGTACCTGGCCGCAAGCCGACTGCTCGACCGCGAGGCCCTGCGCAGGCGGTCGCCCACACAACCACGGAAGGAGTCGGAAAGATGAACATGCCGTCGCGCCTGCCCACGAACCTCGGCGGCGCATCCCCGTTGAGGTCTCGCACGGTTGCGCCCATCCTTCGCCGCTGGGGACTCCCTGCGTGCTCGGTCTGCCTGCGAGTGCGTGCCCACGGGACCTGGCTCGAGCCTGGAGACGCGATCCGGGAGCTACGCACCTACGAGAGCGTTGTCCCGACGCGGCTGCGGGCCGGGATCTGCCCCGAATGCGAAGCGGAGATCGCCTACCGGCGCGCAGCTTGATGAATGTCTCGGCTTTCATCGGAGTCTCTCTCGTCCTTGCGATGGCGCTTGTCGCCCTGGCGGTCACCTACGCGAGCGACCGTCGCGAGCCGGAGGTTTCTCGCCGCCGCGACGAGCTTCATCTCTGAGCTCGAGCCCGCCGCCCGGCTACAGCTGACGCAACAGCCGTCGTTCGAGGACGATCGGGACGGAGAGATCGCGGTAGCCGTGGTCGTCGAAGAGGACGGTTACCTGGTCGCCGTCGTAGCGCTGCACGGTTCCGTCGCCCCAGCGTTCGCTTCGCACCCGTCCGCCGACCGGGTACGGCTCGGTCGTCGCCACGGACGCCGCGGCGCCGGCGAGGTCGTTGTCGCAATTGCCGCACGGGCCCGGGTAGTCCTGGCCGAAGTAGGTGAGGATGAACGAGCGCCGGCAGCCCTCGTGCTCCGCGTACCGCCGCATCATGTCGAGCTGGGAGCGGGAGACTTCGTTCTCTCGCTTGCTCTCGGCAGTGGAGGCGGCGAGTGCATGACTGACGGTCCACTCGCCTGTCCAGCGCACGCGCCCGTCCGCATCCCAGGCCGCCGCACCGAGGTCTGCGAGGCGCACAAGGGCGGCGGTGGTCTCACGCGTCGGTACGACCTCCGCGCCGGAGGCAACGAGCTCCGCTACGCGCGCGACCGCCGCCTGTGACACGCCGCCGGGGCTGAAGTGAGCGGCCGCGCCGAAGTCCTCGACCCGGTAGACGAGACGCGCAACTGCGTCGTCGCCGTCCCGGCCGGCCCGTCCGAACTCCTGGTAGTACGCGTCGAGCGAGGCAGGCGGGTCTACGTGGAGGACCCAGCGCACGTCGGGCTTGTCGATGCCCATCCCGAAAGCGACGGTTGCCGCGATGACGCGGGCGGAGCCGTCGAGGTACGAAGTCATCGCCTCGCGCCGCGCGCGGGCCGTAAGTCCGGCGTGGTAGAGGGCGACGCGCTCACCGGCGTCTGCCAGCACGTCGTGTGCGTCCTGTGCGGCTGCGTGCGTGGCCGCATAGACGATCCCCGGCCCCTCGAGCTCGGCCGCCGCCTGCTCGAGCTCACGCTGCTTGTCGCGCACGGTCTGCACGCGCCGAGCCTCCAACCGGATGTGCGGGCGGTCGAAGTCGCCGACGACGACCTCCGGGTCTCTCAGCCCGAGGCGGCGGCTGATCTCTGCACGGATGGGTGGAGCCGCGGTCGCCGTCAACGCCATTCGCACTGGCACGCCCAGCGCATCGGCCTGTGCTCCGAGCCGCATGTACTCGGGGCGGAAGTCGCGCCCCCACTGGCTTATCAGGTGGGCCTCGTCGACCGCAAAGAGCCCCGGACGCGCCCGCCGCAGAACCTCACGTGTCTCTTCGTTCGCGAGCTGTTCCGGAGCCAGGAACACGAAAGCGTCAGGCCCGCAGGTGGCTGTGAGGGCCGCCGCATGCTCGCGTGACGACTGGTGCGAGTTGAGAACGATCGCCGTCAGGCCGTTGGCGCGCAGGTGAGCGAGCTGGTCGTCCTGCAGCGCGATCAAAGGCGAGACAACGACGGTCGGGCCGTCGCGCAGCATCCCGGCAAGCTCGTAGATCGCCGACTTCCCGCTACCGGTGGGCAGGACGGCGAGGACATCGCGGCCGGCGACGGCCGCCTCGACCGCGCGGCGCTGGCCCGCCCTCAAACCGGAAAACCCGAGCCGCTGTCGTGCTAGCTCCTCGATCGTCATGGCCGACCCCACGATAGATCTCCGAAGCGGCGCTTCCGTTTGCGATGCCGGGGGCGGGACTTGAACCCGCACGGCCCTAGGGCCACCCAATTTTAAGTCCACCCCGGCGTTTCGGTGCGTCTTGGCGCATCTAGGCGATCCCGCGTCACTCCTCCGAATCGGGTTCGGCAGGGCTTCGGCGTTTCGGCCGATCTCGGCTGCTCTTGTTGCCCCACTGTTGCCCCGTCCGGGAGCACCCAGCTCAACCGCGGACGCCCTTTTTGCCGACTCTTACGCGAGGCAATTCAACATGCCTGGATTCGGCCGGAGGGCGCGGCAGTGGTTTGCATGGAACCGCCTACTCTGCGTCCGCTTTTAACATGCCCGGCTTTGGCTCGTCGCAGGTTGCGGTGGGGCGGTATGGAACCGCCTACTCTGCGTCAGCTTTTGACATGCCCGGCTTTGGCTCGTCGCAGGTTGAGGTGGGGCGGTTAGTGGTCACGCAACGTCCTGGAGGTTCTTCATTTCCGCGAGCGCGCTCAGCTTCCCCATGGAGTTCTTCTCGATCTGCCGGATGCGCTCTCGCGTCACGCTGAAGATCACGCCGATTTCGTCCAACGTCGCCGGCTCCCGTCCGTCGAGCCCGTAGCGAAGCTCGAGCACGCGTCGCTCTCGCAGGCTCAGGCTCGCGAGAGACTCGGTGAGCGCGCGCGAGCGGGAATTGTCGTCGGCTACGTCCTCCGGCAACGGAGCTCTGTCGGCGAGGAAGTGCCCGAACTCCGACTCTCCCTCGTCGCCGACCGGCTTCTCGAGCGACAC
>DASQCM010000004.1:0-3165 GCA_035634675.1 Gaiellaceae bacterium | reverse complement strand
CGAACGCGATCGCGACGGACGCGGTGCGGCAGGCCTACCTCTTCGCCGGGCCGCGCGGCACGGGCAAGACCTCGATGGCGCGCATCCTCGCCAAGTGCCTCAACTGCGCTCAGGGCCCGACGACGACTCCCGACGGCACGTGCCACGCGTGCCGGGCGATCGCGGCCGGCACGTCGCTCGACGTGATCGAGATGGACGCCGCCTCGCAGCGCGGCATCGACGACATCCGCGAGATCCGCGACCGTGTCGTCCTCCAGCCGGTCGAGGGGCGCTACAAGGTCTACATCCTCGACGAGGCGCACCAGCTCACGGACGCTGCCTGGAACGCGCTCCTGAAGCTGATCGAGGAGCCGCCGCCGCACCTCGTCTTCGTCTTCTGCACGACCGACCTGTCGAAGGTGCTGCCCACCGTCCGCTCGCGCTGCCAGACGTTCGTCTTCCAGCGGCCGCGCCTGCAGGATCTCGTTCGCAAGCTCCGGCTGATCGCCGATGCCGAGGGGATCGAGGTGCCCGACCAGGCGCTTGCGCTCGTGGCCCGCGGCGCCCGAGGCGCCTACCGCGACGCGGAGTCGACGCTCGACCAGCTCGCCTCCGCGACCGGGAACCAGGTCACGGTGCCGGCGGTGCTCGAGCTGCTCGGGACGGTCGAGGAGGAGGCGCTCTTCAGGCTCTGCGATCTTGTGATCGACCGCGACACGGCCGGCGCGCTCACCTATCTCGAGGAGCTCTCGGAACGGGGCCACGATCTCGGCCGGCTCGTGCTCGACCTGATCGAGCACCTCCGGCAGCTCATGCTCGCGCAGCACCTCGGCGACGTGCCGGAGGCGGCCGCGTCGAGCGAGGAGGCGCGGGAGCGGATGCGTTCGCAGGCGAACCAGCTCGGCGAGGCGACCGTCCTGCGCCTGATCGACCTGCTCGCGGTCGCGGTCGACGACATGCGCCAGGGCGCCGACCCGCGCCTGCCCCTCGAGCTTGCCCTCGTCAAGGTGACCCGCCCGGCAAGCGACCTCTCGCGCGAGTCGATCGCGTTTCGCCTCGAGCGCCTCGAGCAGGGCGAGGGACATGTCCCTCCGCCTCAACCGGGGTCAGACCCCGGGCCAGGTCCCGAGGAGACGGTTGCCGAGGCCGAAACCCCGCAGGAGGAGCGGGTTCCTGTGCCCGTCGGCGCCCCCGCGCTCGAGCTCGAGCAGCTTCAGGAGGCATGGGCCCGCACCGTGCTGCCGGCGGTGGAGGAGCGCGGCGGCATCCCGACGGCCTCCCTCCTCCGCGAGGCGCATCCCGCGGAGCTCAGCGGCGACACGCTCACGCTCGAGTTCCCGCCGTCGGCGCGGTTCCACCTGGACCTCGTCCGTGAGCCGAAGAACGCAGCCCTCCTCGCCGACGCGCTCTACGACGTCACGGGACGCCGGCTCGAGCTCGCATTCGAGCTCGGCGAGGCCCGCGAGACCCCGGCGACGAACGAAGAGCCCGCGGGAGAGGACAAGATCCTCGAGCTCCTCAAGGAGACATTCGACGCGCAGGAACGGGAAAGCTAGGGCCGATATGTCCTCATTCGACATGGACAAGCTCATGCAGCAGGCCGCCCAGATGCAGGAGCAGGTGGCGCGCATGCAGGAAGAGGCGGAGAAGGAGACCGCGCAGTCGTCCGTCGGCGGCGGCCTCGTCAAGGTGACCGCGAACGGGGCCGGCGAGGTGGTCGCGATCGAGATCTCGCCCGACGCGATCGATCCGGACGATCCGGAGGCGCTCGCCGACCTCGTCCTCGCCGGCGTCAACGAGGCGATCCGCTCGGCGCGGGCGAGCGTCGAAGCGAAGGCAGAGCAGATGCTCGGCGACCTGGGCCTCGGCGGGCTCGGGCTCCCCGGGCTCGGCGAGTGACCTCGACTCCACCGCCGCCCCGACGGCGCGCACGCGGCCGGTACATCTTCGCGAACTGGCTCTGGGCCGTCCTCGTTCTCGCGCTGATCGGGATCGTGATCTGGGGCTGGGCCTTCGATTTCAGCCCGCGCTAGCGCCCTGACCCGTCCGGAGTGGACGAGTACCCTCAGGGCGAATGCTGAGCCCCTCGGTCGAGAACCTCGTCGCGCAGCTGACGCGCCTGCCGGGCATCGGCAGCCGCACCGCCCAGCGGCTCGCGTTCCACCTGCTCCAGACCCAGAAGGAGGAGGCGCTCGCGCTCGCCGGCGCGATCGAGGAGGTGAAGGAGCGCGTTCGCTTCTGCCGCGACTGCGGCAACCTCACCGAGGAGGAGCTGTGCGCCATCTGCCTCGACGCGCGGCGCGATCGCACCACGATCTGCGTCGTCGAGCAGCCCGTCGACGTCGTCTCGCTCGAGCGGACTGCGGAATACCGCGGCCTCTACCACGTCCTCGGCGGCGCGCTGTCGCCGCTCGACGGGGTCGAGCCCGAGCACCTGCGGATCGACGAGCTCATGCACCGCGTCCAGAGCGACGGCGTGGTCGAGGTCGTGCTCGCCACGAACCCGAACTCGACGGGAGAGGCGACCGCCTCATACCTCGCCGGCCGCCTGCCCGACCGGGTGCGGGTGACGCGACTCGCCAGCGGCCTCCCGGTCGGCGGCGACCTCGAGTACGCGGACGAGGTGACGCTCGGCCGCGCGCTCGCCGGCCGCAGGGAGATGTAGGCGATGTCGGCGACCGACTTCGAATCGGTTCCGAAGATCGAGACGGACGCCGCAGGGTCGGACCGCAATCTCGTCGTGATGAAGTTCGGCGGCTCCTCCGTCGCCGACACCGGGAAGATCACGGAGGTCGCGCGCCGGCTCGTGCGCGCCCGCGAGGAGGGGCAGCGCGTCGTCGGCGTCCTCTCCGCAATGGGCGACACGACGGACGAGCTGATCCGGCTTGCCCACGAGATATCGCCGCGGCCCCACCCTCGCGAGTACGACATGCTCATCTCGGTCGGCGAGCGGATCTCGAACGCGCTCTGCGCAATGGCCGTCCACGACCTCGGCCACGAGGCGATCTCGCTCACGGGATCGCAGGCGGGCATCGTCACCGACACCGTCCACGGCAAGGCGAAGATCGCGGAGGTTCGCGCGACCCGGATCAACGAGGCCCTGGACGCCGGGAAGATCGCGCTCGTGGCCGGCTTCCAGGGAGTGTCGGCGGATTCCCACGACGTGACCACGCTCGGCCGGGGCGG
>DASQCM010000003.1:0-8141 GCA_035634675.1 Gaiellaceae bacterium | reverse complement strand
CCCTGCTTACGAAGCGGCCGCGACGAAGGGGGACGCGACCGCTTCGTACTTGTGGTGTGGCGGGTCAGATCCGGGTTCTCTGGGTCGCCATGCCGTTCGAGGAGGAGGACGAGTCGCCGTTCGTCGGGTTGCTACAGCTCGAGGCGGTGTAACCCAGGCGCCACGACGCCGGCGAACGCATGGCCGGACGCTGGGCAGAGTCGGAGACGCCCGTCTGGCTCGGTGGCGAAGTGACGGCGGTAGCGATCTTCGCGGGTTAAGCGGACGTGACGGGCGCAGTTCGGGCACTCGTGTACCCGGTTCCAGACGTCGGAGTGGTGGTGCATGCGTTGAACATAGGTGCCGCTACGTGCGGCTGGGGTAAAAGGAGGCGAAGCGGCCCGCGTCGTCCTCGAACGGTGGGCCGCTTCGGTGGAGATTGGTCTCCAATTTGGATTGCGCCGAATGTCGGGCGAGACGCTCTGACGTACTCGTCGGAGAGGACCTCGCCGTCGATGACGCAACTCGCGGTGTCAGGATCTTCTTACGTCGGATCGGGCTATCTGCCTAGTCCCTGCCTAGCGATTGGCCGCTCGACCTTCGCAGCGCATCCCATCGCGTCGTCCCGTTCGACGAGGAGGACGAGTCGCCGTTCGTAGGGCGCTACAAGTCCAGGCGGCGTAGAGCAGCTCGAATCGAGTCACATTCTCCGGCGGAGAGCTTCAGCTCTGGTCGTTGCCACCGCGTTGCCACCACCGTCGAGCGTTGGCTCGGAGAAGTGTGACAGCGCATCGAGCCGCTTCCGAAGCGGGCTCGCGAGAGGGTGGCGGACGGGACTCGAACCCGCGACCACCGGGACCACAACCCGGAGCTCTACCAACTGAGCTACCGCCACCAAGCGGAAAACAGCGTAGCGAGTAGCTGACGCCGTTTCCGGGCGGGGTTACCCTTTGCCGGCCGGGCCCCGTAGCTCAGCGGACAGAGCGGCAGCCTTCGAAGCTGCGTGCGGAGGTTCGATTCCTCCCGGGGCCATGTCCGCCTACGTTGGGCGCGACACGCCGTCGCGCACCAGCCTGAGCCCGACCAGGCCGATGAAGACGGCGAAGACGATGCGGAGCGTTCCTCCCGCCAGCGCGAGGGCGAGTAGGGCGCCCAGGACGCTGCCCACGGCTCCGACGGTGCCGAGCCGGAGGGCGAGAGGGAGGTCGCCAACGACGCGGCGGCGCAGGACGAGGCTGCCCGCGATCGCCGTCGGCAGGATCACGACCAGCGACGTAGCCTCCGCCGAGTGCTGGGACAGTCCAACCGCAAGGGTGAGGAAGGGAACGGCGAGCGTCCCGCCTCCCACGCCGAGCAAGCCCGAAGCGACGCCGACGAACACACCGAAGGCCGCCAGCGCGACGTAGAGCGTCGGCCCGGTCACGCCTTCGCTCCCAGCAGCGCGGCGACGCCGATCAGGAACGTCCCGAAGATGACCTTGAGCAGCCGCTCGTCGATCCGCGTGAGGATCCCGGCACCGATCTGCGCACCGACGATCGACCCGGCGGCGAGCGCGAGCGCGTCCCACCAACGCACCTCTCCGGCGATCCCGTAGGTGGCGATGCCCGCGATGCTGATCGGGATGATCGCTCCGAGCGAGATCGCATGGGCGTCCCGCTGCCCGTAGCTCGCCCACAGCACGAGCAGCGGCACCATCACGACTCCGCCGCCGACCCCGAGCAGGCCCGAGAGCAAGCCGCCGCAGACCCCGATCGCGGCCAGTTTCGGATCGAGCATCAGCGAGCGCCGCATGGCCCGCCAACCTAACGCCTCCATCGTAGAGTGAGCACGATGGACGTCTTCGAAGCGGTTCGCGCAGCCCGCGAAGTTACCGGCGTGCCGGGAGCCGCGGTCGGGGTGCTCGAGGAAGGCACGGAGCGTCACGATGCCCACGGCCGGACCAGCCTCGAGAACCCGCTCGAAGTCACGCCGGAGACCCGCTTCCAGGTCGGGTCGATCACGAAGACCTTCACCGGCACCGCGATCTGCGAGCTGGTCGCGAACGGCGTCCTCGACCTCGACCGACCAGTGCGCGAGTACCTGCCGGACCTGGCGCTGGCCGACGCGGACGCAACGCAGCGCGTGACGCTGCGGCACTTGCTCTCACATACGGGAGGCTGGTTCGGTGACTACTTCGACGACACCGGCTGGGGCGACGACGCGGCTGCCGTGTACGTGGGTCGCATGCGCGACCTGCCGCAGCAGACGCCTGTCGGCGAGCTGTGGGCGTACAACAACGCCGGCTTCGCGCTCGCGGGCCGCGTGGTCGAGGTCGTGACCGGGAAGACCTTCGAGGACGCCGTCCAACAGCTGGTCTTCGACCCGCTCGAGCTCGAGTCGACGACGTTCTGGCCGTGGGACGTCATGACCGAGCGCTTCGCCGTTGGGCACGTCGGGCTCGGCGACGAGGTGCAGGTGGCACGTCCGTGGCCGGTGGGGCGGTCTGCGCACGCGGCGGGTGGAATCGTCTCGACCACGCCCGACCTGCTGAAGTACGCGCGTCTGCATCTCGAGCCGCCGCCGGCGCTCGCGCCGATGCAGGAGCCGCAGGCGGCCACGGCGGACGAGGGGGAGTGGATCGGCCTGACCTGGTACGGGGAGGACCGCTTCGGCACGATCCGCCACGGCGGCGGCACCAATGGTCAGCTGTCGTTGCTCGTGCTCGTTCCGGCACGCGCCTTCGCGCTCGCAGTACTGACCAACCACTCGCCGGGCGGCTTGCAGGTGATCAATGCGGCCCTCGAGGCGGCGGGGTTGGCGGCGGGCGGGCCGCTGCCTCTCGACGACGTCGAGACGGCCGAGTACGCGGGCGTCTTCGAGACGGCGGTCGACCGGGTGACGCTCACACCGCTGGAGGGAGCCCGTCTGCGCGTGGAGAGCGAGGAGCTCGGCGGCTTCCCGAAGAAGGACTCACCGCCGGGTCCGCAGCTGCCGCCGGCGCAGGCGTTTTTCTACTCGCCGGAACGGTGGTACGTGGACGAAGGGCCGCTGAAGGGCACGCGCGGACACTTCATCCGCGGCGACGACGGGGCAGTCCGCTGGCTCCGCCTCGGCGGGCGCCTGTATCGGCGCGCCTAGGCCGGCGAGAGGTAGCGGCCGAACCACTCGAGGATCGCCTCGAACCGCTGCACGCGGTGCACGGGTGAGCCCGACCGCGAGAGCTCGTGGCTCTCGGCGGGGAATCGCAGCATCTCGACGTCCTTGTCGAGGAGCCGGAGCAGCGTGAACAGGTGCTCGCCCTGCTCGACGTTGCAACGCAGGTCGCTCTCCGAGTGGACGATGAGGAGCGGCGTCTCGATCTCGCGCGCGTACGTGGCCGGCGACATGCGCAGCCACTCGTCGACGTGCTCCCACATCGGGCCGCCGAACTGGCGCTCGAAGACCCAGAAGACGTCGCTCGAGCCGAAGGCGCTCACGAGGTGGTTGACCGCACGCTCCGAGAGCGCGGCCTTGAAGCGGTTCGTGTGGCTGACGATCCATGACGTCATGAAGCCGCCGTACGAGCCGCCGAGGACGCCGAGCCGCTCCGAGTCGAGGAACGGGAACCGCTCGAGCGCCGTGTCCACGACTCCCATCAGATCCTCGTAGTCGACTGTCCCCCAGCCGGGGCCGGCGCCGCTGCCGGGGCCGCGGATGGCGCGTCCCCACTCCTCCGAGTAGCCGGAGCCGCCGCGCGGGTTCGAGTAGAGCACGCAGTAGCCCGCACCGGCGTAGACCTGGACCTCGTCGAAGAAGCCCGTGTCGTACTGCGTGAACGGGCCGCCGTGGATCGTGAGCAGCACCGGGTAACTGCGCGTCTCGTCGAAGCCGGGCGGCCTCACCAGCCACGCGTCCACCTCGGTCCCGTCGGCGGAGACGGCCTTGAAGCGCTCGGCCTCGCCGAGCTCACGGCCGGAGACGAACTCGTCGGAGACGCTGGTCATCCGTTTGCCGTTCCCTCCGAAGAGCTCGTGCGGGCGGGTGGACGTGCTCGAGGTGTAGACGAGGACACCGTCCGCGAGGTCATAGAGCCCGGTCGACTGCTCGCCGCCGACGAGCAGCTCCGGCTCGTCCGAGCCGTCGGCGGCCGCCGTGTAGATGTGGATGTTGCCGCCGTCCTCGACCCGGAAGGCGACACGGCCGCCGTCCCACACCGGCTCGCGGATGAGCGGGTACGGGGTGCACTGGCGGTCGAGCGAAGCGGTGAGGACTCGCCGGTCGCTCCCGTCCGCGCGCATGACGGCGATCTGGCCGTGGTGGGGATAGGTGCCGTCCTCGGGCTCGTGCCGGTACGCGATGAGCGTGCCGTCCGGAGAGAAGGACGCCATCGTCGCGCTCTCGTCCGGCTGCGAGAGCCGCCTGGGCCCGGCGCCTTCCGCATCGACCTCGAGCTCGTACAACGCCTCTACGAGCTCGGCGTCCCAACGGTCCCCTCGCATCGAGCTGAAGACGATGCGGCTGCCGTCGGGAGACCATGCGGGCTCTTCGTCCTCGCAGTCCCCGTCCGTCAGCTGCCGCTCGTCCCCGCCGTCGAGGCCCACCACGAAGAGGTGCTTCCGCCGGTCGCCCGTCCAGCCGACGCTGTCGAGCTTGTAGAAGAGGCGCGTGAACCGGCGCGGCGCCCGCCGCCTGTCGTCCTCCTCCTCGTATGCCTCGTCGCGGACGCGGCGGGCGAAGGCGATCCGGCGGGAGTCGGGCGACCAGGCGATCGACTCGACGCCTTCCTCGCCCTCGGTCAGCCGGCGCGGCTCGCCGCCGTCAGCCGGCAGGACGTACAGCTCTCCGTGCGCCTTCTTCTCCTCGCCGTCCCGGCTGGAGACGAACGCGAGCCAGCGCCCGTCGGGAGACCAGCGGGGCGAGGCGTCGCCGCGCTCGCCGGAGGTGAATTGCCGCGGCTCCTCCGAGCCGTCGAGCGACGCCACCCAGACGGCGCTTCGGTAGGCGTTCGCCTCGCCGTCGATCCGGCTGACGACGTACGCGACACGCCGGCGGTCCGGTGACAGGCAAGGCTCGCCCACGCTCGTGAGTGCATAGACGTCCTCGGGCCGCATTCCCGCCACGGAGCGCGACTCTAAACCGAAGTACGCTTGGCCGTGCGCGGGCGTGGCGGAACTGGCAGACGCGGCGGGCTTAGGACCCGCTGGGCCGGGAGGCCCTTGGAGGTTCGAGTCCTCTCGCCCGCATCGCCGATGCGGATCAGGCTCGGACGCGAACTGCGTAGAACATCGCGGACACCATCGCCGTCCAGATCGCTCCCGTTCCGCCGAGGAGGGTCAGGGCCCACGTGCTCACGGCCCCGTCGTTCGACCTCGCCCGGCTGCTCCCTGCTTGAATGGACCGCATGCAGACGCAGGTCGAGGAGCTGCCGGAGAACCGCGTCCGGTTGACGGTCCAGGTGCCGTCGCACGACGTGCACCACGCCGTCGAGCATGCGGCCGACGACCTCTCCCAGAGCGTCAAGGTCCCGGGCTTCCGCAAGGGAAAGGTGCCGCGGCAGGTTCTCCTCCAGCGGGTCGGCCGCGAGCGGCTGATGACCGAGGCTGTGGAGAGCCACATCGGCGGCTGGTTCTGGAACGCGGCCGCACGCACGCGGCTCCGGCCCGTCGCGCAGCCCGAGTACGACTTCGTGCTTCCCGACTCCGCCGACGAGGACTGGGAGTTCACCGCCACGGTCGCCGTCCAGGCCAAGCCCGAGCTGCCGGACTGGACGCAGCTGGAGGTCGGCGTCGCCGACGTCGAGGTGCCCGAAGAGCTCGTCCAGGCCGAGCTCGACGCCTTGCGTGCGACGGTGGCCGAGCTCGTCCCGGTCGAGGGCCGGCCGGTTGCTCCCGACGACACCGTGATTCTCGACCTCGTCGCCGCCGACGAGACCCGGCACGACTACGTGGTCGAGCTGGGCCGCGGGGCCGTGGTCGAGGAGATCGAGCGGAGCCTCGTGGGAATGACCGCCGGCGAGACGAAGGAGATCTCGTTCGAGCTGGCGGACGGCTCGACCCAGTCGGTCACCGCGACGGTCAAGGAGATCAAGGAGAAGATGCTCCCCTCGCTTGACGACGACCTCGCGCGTTCCGCCAGCGAGTTCGAGACCCTCGCCGAGCTGCGCGCCGACATCGAGTCGCGGCTGCGCGAGCAGATCGAGGACGAGGTCGAGACGCGGTTCCGTTCCGATGTCGCAGACGCCCTCGTCGGCGCTTCGAAGTTCGAGGCCGCCGGGCCGCTCGTCGAGGCCCGCACTCGCGAGCTGCTCAACGGATTTGCCCGGCAGGTCGAGAGCCGTGGAGTCCAGCTCGAGACGTTCCTCGCGATGACCGGCCAGCAGCCGGAGGAGCTCGTCGCGCGCCTCCGCGACGAGGCGCAGCGGTCGGTCGGGCGCGAGCTCGTCCTCGACGCCGTCGCCGACCAGCTCGAGCTCGAGGTTCCGGACGCCCAGGTCGAGGAGCTCGTGCGCGAGCAGGCCGAGTCGCTCGGCGACGATGCCGACCAGATGCTCGTGAGCCTCCGCGACAGCGGCCGCTTCGAGACGCTGCGCGACGACCTGCAGCTACGCGAGGCGCTTGACCGGGTCGCCGCCGAGGTGAAGCGCATCCCGCTCGCGCAGGCCGAGGCACGCGAGGCAATCTGGACGCCTGACAAGGAGAATCCACCGACCGAGACGAAACTCTGGACCCCCGACCAGCAGCAAAGCCAAGGAGCGCGATCATGAACCCGCCCTCGAATCTCGTCATTCCGTCCGTCATCGAGCAGACCTCGCGCGGGGAGCGCTTCTTCGACATCTACTCGCGCCTGCTCAACGAGCGGATCATCTTCCTCGGCACGCCGATCGACGACCAGGTCGCGAACCTCATCGTCGCCCAGATGATCCACCTCGAATCCGAGGATCCGGACAAGGACATCAACATCTACATCAACTCGCCGGGCGGCTCCGTCTACTCGGGGCTCGCGATCTACGACACGATCCAGTTCATCAAGCCGGACGTCGCAACGACGTGTGTCGGGATCGCGATGTCGATGGGCGCGCTGCTTCTCGCCGCCGGCACGGAGGGAAAGCGGACGGCGCTGCCGAACTCCAAGATCCTGATCCACCAGGTATCCGGCGGCTTCCAGGGCCAGGGCACCGACATCGAGATCCAGGCCAAGGAGACGATCAGCCTCAAGCGGCGCCTGGAGGAGATCATCGCCCAGCACACGAACCAGCCCGTCGACAAGGTCTCGAAGGACATGGAGCGCGACTACTACATGACGTCCGAAGAAGCCGAGCAGTACGGCATCGTCGACCAGGTGATCGCGCACCGTTAGGTCATTCGGGCGTAGACGAAACGGCCGAAGCGAGGTAGAAGAAGAGATATGGCACGCGCAACCGACGGCAACGAGCAGCTTCTCTGCAGTTTTTGCGGCAAGAGCCAGCGCCAGGTGAAGAAGCTCATCGCCGGCCCGGGCGTCTACATCTGCGACGAGTGCATCGATCTCTGCAACGAGATCATCGACGAGGAGCTGACGAGCCCGGCCCAGCTCGACCTCGACAACCTGCCGCGCCCGCGCGACATCTACGCCGTTCTCAACGACTACGTCGTCTCCCAGGAGGAGGCGAAGCGGACGCTCTCCGTCGCGGTCTACAACCACTACAAGCGCGTCCAGATGGGGACGGAGGACGACGAGGTCGAGCTCCAGAAGTCGAACATCCTCCTGCTCGGACCGACTGGCTGCGGCAAGACGCTGCTCGCGCAGACGCTCGCGCGGATCCTGAACGTGCCGTTCGCGATCGCCGATGCGACGGCGCTGACCGAGGCCGGCTACGTCGGCGAGGACGTCGAGAACATCCTGTTGAAGCTGATCCAGGCCGCGGACTTCGACATAAAGAAGGCCGAGACCGGGATCATCTACATCGATGAGGTCGACAAGATCGCGCGCAAGGCGGACAACCCGTCGATCACGCGCGACGTGTCGGGCGAGGGCGTGCAGCAGGCGCTCTTGAAGATCCTCGAGGGAACGGTGGCCTCGGTGCCTCCGCAGGGCGGCCGCAAGCACCCGCACCAGGAGTTCCTCTCGATCGACACGACGAACGTCCTCTTCATCTGCGGCGGCGCGTTCGCGGGGCTGGACAAGATCATCTCCAAGCGGATCGGCAAGAACGCCCTCGGCTTCGG
>DASQCM010000002.1:0-2631 GCA_035634675.1 Gaiellaceae bacterium | reverse complement strand
CTCGTCAATTCGGCCCAGCACGGCTGGGGCTCGACGGTGACGATCGTCTCGTTCGTCGTCGCGTTCGCGCTCCTCGTGGCGTTCGTCCTGATCGAGCAGCGCTCGGCGGAGCCGCTCGTCCGGCTCTCGATCTTTCGCGTCCGCTCGCTGCTGACGGCGAACCTCTCCATGTTCTTCGCCTTCTCGGGGATCTTCGCGGTGTTCTTCTTCAACACGCTCTACATCCAGAAGATCCTCGGGTTCGCGCCGCTCAAGGCGGGTCTCGCCTTCCTGCCGTTCACGGGTGGGGTCATGCTCTCCGCCGGCCTCGCCTCGAGCCTTGCGCCGCGGATCGGGGTCCGCATCGTGGCTGTGGTGGGGATGGTGCTGACGATCGTCGGCCTGCTGCTGTTCGCCCGGATGCCCGTCGACGGCTCGTATGCGAGTGACGTGCTGCCGGGGATGATCATTGCCTCGCTCGGGATGGGCGCCATCTTCATGCCGCTGACGCTCGTGGCCACGACCGGCCTCGACAACGAGGACCAGGGCCTTGCATCCGGCCTCTTCAACACGTCACAGCAGGTCGGAGGAGCACTCGGCCTGGCGGTTCTGTCGACGATCGCCGTCAGCCACACGCACGGCACCTCGCCCGCTGCGCAGGTGCACGGATTTCATTACGCGTTCGTGGGCGCGGCTGTCCTCGTCGGCCTCGCTCTCGTCGTCTTCGTCGCGCTCTTGCGCAAGCGGCACGTCGCGAGGATCGAGGCCGAGGTCGAGACCGAGCCTGCGCTGGCCAACGTCGCATGACCGAATTGCGGGCAGACGCCCGCCGGAATTACGAGCGGGTGCTCGACGCGGCGACTGAGGTATTCGCCGCGTCGGGGCCCGACGCCAGCATCGACGAGATCGCCCGGCTCGCCGGCGTGGGGCACGGCACCGTCTTCCGCCGCTTTCCGACGAAGGACGACCTGATGTATGCGGTCGTCGAACGGCATGTCGCGCAGATCTGCGCGTTGGCGGAGGAGGCGCTCGCCTCGGACGATCCCGGCGAGGCGTTCTTCGAGTTTGCGCGCGCCGCCGCGGAGCTCGCGATGACGACGCCCGGCCTGCACAAGTGCGTCGTCCATTGCGGCGAGAAGCCGCGCGCGGCGGAGCTCGAAGAGCTCGGAGCGAAGATCGTTTCGCGCGCGCAGCGCGCCGGCGCGGTGCGGCGGGATCTCCGGCCGGCCGAGGTCGGGCCGCTCATCCGGGCCGCGCTGCTTGCGGCGCCGGCGGAGCAGTGGCGCCTCTACCTCGACGTCGTGCTGGACGGCCTGCGCGCGTAGGAGGGGCCGGTGGAGCGGCCCTGCGGCACAGTCACCGTTGCGTCGGGCTCTCCTATAGTCCCCGGCGGATGAGCTGGTCAGTCCGCAACCTCAGCGACCTGAAGTGGTGGGATCGAGCGCCTCGCGGCTCGGTAGCCGAGCTCGTGGAGGATGAGAACGCGCAGGTCGGTGTCAACCTCTTCGTGCTCGGGCCGGGCGACCCGATGTCGATGTACCACTGGGAATCCGACCAGGAGGACTTCCTCGTGCTCTCGGGCGAAGCGTTGCTGCTGGTGGAGGACGAGGAGCGCCCGCTGCGGCAGTGGGACTACTTTCACTGCCCACCGAATGTGCCGCACACGATTGTCGGCGCCGGTTCGGGCCCGACCGCGATCCTGGCGATCGGGGCCAGGGAGCACCAGAAGGGCAAGGGGTGGGGCGGATATCCGTATTCGGAGCTGGCCATGCAGCACGACGCCTCGGCCCCCGAGGAGACGACAGACGCGAAGGTCGCCTACGCGCGGTTCCCGGAGTCGCAGCCGGGCGAGTTCCGCGAGGACTGGCTGCCGTGAGCGAGGTTCCAGAGGCGCCGCTCGAGCGGACGGAGCACGGGGTCCTCCCGGCCGGCGAGGGCTGGTTCGTGCTCAACGCAAGGGACGCCTGCTGGCACCAGGAGGGGACGGGCGGGCGGCTCACCTTCTTCGAGGGCGACCGCGCCCGTTTCACGCAGTTCGGGTTCAACGTGAGCATCCTCGGCCCCGGGCAGCCGATGTCGATGTACCACTGGGAGGACGAGCAGGAGGACTTCCTCGTCCTCTCGGGCGAGGCCGTGCTCGTCGCCGAGGGACAGGAGCGGCCGCTTCGCGCCTGGGATCTCGTCCACTGCCCCGCGCGGACGAAGCACGTGATCGTCGGTGCCGGTAGCGGGCCGTGCGTGATCGTCTCCGTAGGCACACGGCTGGCGGGCGAGGACTGGGGCGCGTACACCGTCGACGAGACAGCCGCGAAGCACGGCGCGTGCGTCGAGGAGGAGACGACCGAGCCGAGCGTCGCGTACGCGCGCTTCCCGGCTCGTCAGCCGACCGCGTATGAAGAGGGCTGGCTGCCCTAGCGGGTCGCGAGCTGCTCGTGGAGCGGCTGCGGCCAGAGGCCGGCGCCCTGCTCGGCCGGCAGTTCCTCGAGCCCGAGCCCGAAGACCTCCTCGAGTGCCGCGACCGCGTGCGGGCGCACCTCGTCGACGGTCACGGGCCGCCCGAGCTCACGGGCGATCGTCGTGAAGGTCGCGTCCTCGAGCCCGCAGGCCGTGATCCAGTCGGTGAACGGGGAGGGGTCGAGGTCGACGTTGAGC
>DASQCM010000001.1:0-23151 GCA_035634675.1 Gaiellaceae bacterium | reverse complement strand
TTCTGGACGTCGATGAGGTTCTTCATGTTCGGGATCGCGCTCTTGTCGAGCTTCTCCGCCCAGCCCTGCTTGAGCATGAGCCCGAGATAACGGTCGTTGTCGGTGAGCACGACGATGTCGCGCCCGGTCGACTGCCCTCGGCTCAACGGGGGCCTGAGCTTGGAGTTGTAGAAGCCCGCGTTGTCGTTGATGTCCTCGACGTAGGCGACGTGGGTGCCGTACTTCTTCTGGAATGCGACGAGGGACGGGAACGTGTGGTTCTTCTTGTCCGTGTCCATGTACAGCGTCCAGTTGGAGAAGTGGAGCGTCTTCGCAAGCTGGTGCGTGGTCGTGCTGCCGCCGCCGCCGCCGCCGCCGCCACCACAGGCGGCGAGGAGTCCGGGGACGGTGAGGATCGATCCGCTGGCCGCAGCGCGGCGGATAAAGGTCTTCCTGGTGATGCGATCGGTCATGACGCGCCCTCCCGAGCGTTGACGACGAAGGTGCTTTCCGGACTCCAGCTGAGCGTCAGGCGCTCCCCTGTCGCGACCTGTCCTCCTGGCCGGTCGTTCTGGACGTAGACCGTCACAGGGCCGGCCGGCGTGTCGAGGATGTACTGCGTCGAGACCCCGATGTACGCGCTCTCGGTGACGGTCCCCGCGAGCCTGTTCTCCTCTTCCCCTCCGATGCGGAGTTTCTCCGGGCGGACGCCGATCTGGACGGTGCCGACCCGGTCGAGAGCCGCGGGCGGCACGCGAACGATCGTGCCGTCTGCCAGCTTGACGGTGCCCTCGCCCACGACCTCGCCATCGAGCAGATTCGAGACGCCCAGGAACCCGGCCACGAACGCCGTCCGCGGTCGCTCGTAGAGCTCGCTCGGCGCGCCGACCTGCTCGATGTGCCCGCCGTCCATGATCACGATCCGGTCGGCCATAGTCATGGCCTCCTCCTGGTCGTGGGTGACGTGGACGAACGTGATCTCGACCTCGTGCTGGATCCGCTTCAGCTCGAGCTGCATCTCCTTGCGCAGCTTGAGGTCGAGCGCACCGAGCGGCTCGTCGAGGAGGAGCACGCGCGGTCGGTTGACGAGCGCACGCGCGAGGGCGATCCTCTGCTGCTGGCCGCCGGACAGCTGTCGTGGCTTGCGCCGCTCGAGCCCGGCGAGACCGACGAGCTCGAGCGCCTCGACGACCCTCTGCCGAAGGTCCCCGCCCTTGATGCCACGCCGGCGGAGTCCGAAGGCGACGTTCTCGAAGATCGAGAGATGCGGGAACAGCGCATACGACTGGAAGACGGTGTTCACGTCGCGCTTGTACGGCGGCAGCGGCGCCACGTCGGCGCCGCCGAGCTCGATTCGCCCCTCGGTCGGCTCCTCGAAGCCGCCGATCATTCGCAACGTCGTCGTCTTGCCGCAGCCGGACGGCCCGAGCAGCGCTAGGAACTGGCCGCGGTCGATGTCGAGCGAGATGCCATCGACGGCGACGACGTCGTCGAAGCGCTTCGTCAGCTCGATCAGCCGGATGTCGTAGTCGGTCGCCGCAGCGGTCGAAGACGGTGCCGCAGCTTCAACGGTCAATGCAGCTGCTCCCACGCCTCGGCGAGCACGTCACCAAGGATGCCGGTCATCTCGTCGAACTCCGCCTGAGTTGCGACAAGGGGAGGTGAGATCTGGACCACAGGATCCCCGCGGTCGTCGGCCCGGCAGATGAGCCCCTTCTCGAACAGCCGCGGTGAGAGGAAACCACGGAGGAGAGTTTCGCACTCCTCGTCGGAGAATGTCTCCTTCGTCTCCTTGTCCTTCACGAGCTCGATTGCGTAGAAGAAGCCCGTCCCGCGGAGGTCGCCGACGATCGGGAGGTCGAGAAGCTGCGCGAGAGTCGAGCGGAAGGCGTCCTCGTTGCCGAGGACGTGCTCCATGATCCGCTCCCGCTTCATGATCTCGATGTTCTTGAGCGCGATTGCGCTCATCACCGGGTGTCCGCCGAACGTGATCCCGTGGGCGTACATCGCGGTGTCGGTGAGGAACGGCTCCATCACCCGGTCGGTTGTGACCACGGCCCCGATCGCCGCATACGAGGACGAAAGCCCCTTCGCGCACGTGACGATGTCCGGCCTGATGTCGTAGCGCTCGGAGGCGAACCAGTGGCCGACGCGCCCGAAGGCGGTGATGACCTCGTCCGCCGAGAGGAGGATGTCGTACCGGTCGCAGATCTCGCGCACGCCGCGCCAGTAGCCCTCCGGTGCGATGAACGAGCCGCCGGCGTTCTGGATCGGCTCCATGTGCACGAGGCAGACGGTCTCGGGCCCCATCGAGATGATCGTGCGTTCGAGCTCGTCGAGGAGTAGGGCAGTGAACTCCTCCTCCGTCTCCTCGGGTGGACGGTGGTAGCGGTTCGTGTTGCTGACGTGCCGCACCTCGGGAACGAGCGGCTCGAACGGCGTGCGCAGGGCCGCGATGCCGTTGATCGACAGCGCGCCGAACGTCGTGCCGTGGTAAGCGACGTTGCGCGCGATCGCCTTGTACCGGCGTCCTGGCGGCGCCGCGAGGTGCTCGTCGTGGCGGATCTCGCTTTCGAGCCCGCCGAGGTCGGTGCGAACCCGCTTCTCGCCGCGCGCCTGGTAGTACTGGCGCGCGAGCTTCCAGGCCGCCTCCACCGCCTCGGAGCCGCCGTTGACGAAGAACACGCGGTTGAGGTCGCCCGGCGCGAGCGAGGCGATCTCGGCGGCCAGCTCGATCGCACGCGGGTGCGCGTACGACCAGTTCGTGTAGAACGGCAGCTCGCGCATCTGCTCGTGGGCCGCCTGGCCGATCTCCTCACCGAAGCCGTAGCCGAGGTTGACCGAGAAGAGCCCTGCGAGCGCGTCGAGGTACCGCTTGCCGTCGGCGTCCTCGAGGTAGCAGCCGTCGCCGCGGACGATGATCGGCGGCGCCTGGTCGCCCATGCGGGTGAAGTGGAGCCAGAGGTGGTCGCTCGCCAGCCGCTGGAGCTCGGCTGTCGACATGGCGCCCTGCGTGATGCTCATCTCGTCGGTTCCTCCTTTGGCATTCCGCTCCCCCAGTCGTAGAGCTGCTTCCACATCTCCAGGTACACGAACGTCTCGGTCGAGACCACGTCCGGCAGCGAGCGCAGCTGGCTCGTGAGCTCGAGCAGATGGCGCCGATCGGCAGCAACCAGTTCGACGACCAGGTCGAACTGCCCTGCCGTGGCCACGACGTAATCCGCCTCGGGCCAGCGCGCGATGGCGTCGGCCGCCTGCTCCGGCGAGCCGGACGTCTTGACGCCGACGAGCGCCTGCTCGTAGCCGAGCCCGAGCGGATTCGTGACGGCGACGACCTGGAGGATCCCCTCCGCCGTCAGCCGTCCGTAGCGGGCGCGGACCGTCGCCTCGGAGACTCCGACCCGTGCAGCGATGGCGCGGAACGACTCGCGCCCGTTGGCCTGCAACGCCTCGATGATGCTGCGGTCGAGCTCGTCCGTGCGGCGTGCCCGCCCGACCGGGCCGCGCTCCGAGCCACCCGGAATTCGAAGCGGCTGGACGTCGTCGCTGCGCATCGCGCAAGATTCCTACCACTCTGCCGCGCATTTCGCCAACTGGGAGGCGTCTAGGCGGCGCTTCGCGTGGGGGTTGACGGGCGCCGCTCCTCGGCCTAGGCTGCTTCAGTCCCGTTTCCGGCGAGAGGAGGATCGAACAAATGACTGTGCCCGTTGCCTCCTCGGTCTTCCTGACCTAGCGCCGGACGCTCCTTCCGCGGACGCGTACGGCGTCCCATTTCACGCGAAGGAGCTTTGCGTTGCCTGGATTTGACTTGCGCGAGCTCGGATGGAATCCGGAGCTCGCCGAAAACCTGGAGCCCGGCCTCGTGCCGGGCCGCGTGGCCGCCGCCCACCGGGCCGCGTTCGACGTCTGGACCGAGGGCGGCTCCGTCCGCTCCCGCCTGCCCGGCCGGTTGATGCACGACGGCCTCGACGTCGGTGTCGGCGACTGGGTCGGCCTCCGCGACGGCCTCATCCGGACCGTGCTGCCGCGCCGCAGCGCGATCGTCAGGAATGCGGCCGGCCTGAGCACGACAGTGCAAACCCTCGCCGCGAACGTCGACGTGGCCTTCGTTGTCTCGTCGCTCGGGCCAGACCTCGAGCCGCGCCGGATCGAGCGCTATCTCGTCACGATCTGGGAAAGCGGCGCGATGCCGGAGATCGTGCTCACGAAGGCCGACCGCCTCGACGACCCCTGGCCGCTGGTGGCGGAAGTCGAGGCCGTCGCGGTCGGAGTCCCCGTCCACGTCGTCTCGGCCGTGACCGGCGATGGCTGCGACGCGCTCCGCGCTCGCATCGCTCCGGGCACGACGGCCGTCCTGCTCGGCTCGTCCGGCGTAGGCAAATCGACGCTCGTCAACCTATGGCTCGGCGAGGAGACGATGGTGACGCGCGAGACGCGCGAGGACGACGACGAGGGCCGTCACACCACGACCCACCGCCAGCTGCTGGAGCTTCCGGGCGGGGGGCTCGTGATCGACACGCCCGGCCTCCGCGAGCTTCAGCTCTGGGATGTCGGCGAGGCGAGCCTCGATGCGACGTTCGCGGACGTCGAGGAGCTCGCCGCCGACTGCCGCTTCGGCGACTGCTCACACAAGCACGAGCCCGGCTGCGCCGTCCTCGAAGCGGTCGAGACCGGAGAGCTGCCGTACGAGCGTCTGCACAGCTGGCGGAAGCTCCAGGGGGAGCTACGCGCGATCGCCATGCGTCACGACGCGCTTTTGCGGAAGGAGGAGGTGCGCCGCTGGAAGCTACGGTCGCGTGAGAGCCGCGCCCGGACGCGGCATCGCTAGACGCCGACCATGCCCGGGCAGCCGCGCAGATGCTGAGCGAGAGCGCGGAAGCCGAGCGGGCACGTGTCGTTCAGGAAGCCGCTGATCCGATGGCGGACCGTAGCGTGAAGCGCTTGGCGCTTCGCCGTCGACATGGCGCCGTCGGAGATCAGCAGGAGCTTCGAGCTCCCGGCAGCGACGAGCAGCGTGGCGAGTTGGTGCTCCGACCTGCCGGGCGTCGCGTTCGCGACATCCGCCAGCGTCCGCCCGGACTTCATCTCGCGCCCGAGCGTGGCGAGGTCCGTCCCCAGGTACTGCGCGGTGGCGTGGAGGAAGGCGGCTCGCGTCGTGCCGTTGAGGTATAGCCGGGTCGGAGCGGGCTGGGCGCTGCGCCCGTGACCGCTTGCCGCCAGTCCGGCGCCGGTCACACCGGCGGCGACGACAAACACGGCTAGTCCTGCGAGAAGCTTCCGCTTCACGCTCACGACACGGAGTATGACAGCCGGGGTGCGGCCTTAGGGCCGGGGCGCCGCCGCGGCCACCTCGGGCGGCGCGTCGGCGTGCTTCGTCGCGAAGTTGTCGACGAACATCTGTGCCAGCTCGCGCGCTTTGCGGTCGTACGCCTCGGGGTCCGCCCACGTGGAGCGCGGGTCGAGCAGCGACTCGTCGACTCCCGGCGCTGTGACCGGCACCTCGAAGCCGAAGACCGGATCCGTGCGGAACTCGACGTCGTGGAGCTCGCCCGACAGCACCGCGTCGAGCAGCGCGCGGGTCGCCTGGATCGGCATCCGGTGCCCTTCCCCGAACGGGCCCCCCGTCCAGCCGGTGTTGATCAGCCAGACCGTCGCCTCGTGCCGGTCGAGCCTCTCGCCGAGCAGCTTGGCGTAGACCGTCGGCCGCTGCGGCCAGAAGGGCGCGCCGAAGCAGGTGGAGAACGTCGGCTGGGGCTCGGTCACGCCGAGCTCCGTGCCGGCCAGCTTCGAGGTATACCCGGACAGGAAGAAGAAGAGCGCCTGGTCGCGGGTCAGTCGCGCGATCGGCGGCAGGATCCCGAACGCGTCGGCCGCAAGGAAGATCACCGAGCGGGGATGGCCGGCGCGCTTCTCCGGCAGCGCGTTCGCGATCCGCTCGAGCCGGTAGGCAGCACGGGTGTTCTCGGTCTTCGAGTCGTCGTCGAGGTCGAGGACGCCGCGCTCGTCGACGACGACGTTTTCGAGCACGGTGCCGAAGCTGTGCACGGCGTTCCAGATCTCCGGCTCGGCCTCGGCCGAGAGTCGAATCGTCTTCGCGTAGCAGCCACCCTCGAAGTTGAAGACGCCCTCGTCGCCCCAGCCGTGCTCGTCATCCCCGATCAACAGGCGCGACGGCTCGGCGGAGAGCGTCGTCTTGCCGGTGCCGGAGAGCCCGAAGAAGACCGCGACGTCCTTGCGGTCCGGGGAGACGTTCGCCGAGCAGTGCATCGGCAGCACGCCCTCGAGCGGCAGGCGGTCGTTCATCAGCGTGAAGACGGACTTCTTGATCTCGCCGCCGTAGAACGTCCCGCCGATCAGGATCTCGCCGCGTGTCGGGTGGAGGCAGATGAAAACCTCGGTGCGCGTGCCGTCTCGCTGCGGGTCGGCCTCGACGTCGGGCTCGTGCAGGACGAGCACGCCCGGCTCGAAGTCTGCGAGCTCCGCCTCGGAGGCCTCGATGAACATCGTCTTCGCGAAGAGCGCGTGGTACGGGTGCGCCGTCACGACCCGCACCGCACACCGGTGCTTCGGGTCGGCGCCGCAGAACGCGTCGATCACGTAGACGTCGCCGTGCTCGAGATGCGTGACGACCTTCGTGCGGAGCCCGTCGAAGTGCTCCTGCGAGATCTCGCCGTTCGTCTCGCTCCACCAGATCCGATCCTCGGAGCCCGGCTCGCGCACGATGAACTTGTCCTTCGGCGAGCGTCCGGTGAAGCGGCCTGTATCGACGACGAGCGGGCCCTCCTCGCCGAGGACTGCCTCCCCGCGCTCGAGCGCGGCCGTGTAGAGCTGCGAGGTGGTCGGGTTGCGGAGCACGCGCCCCGCGGCGTGCAGCCCGTGTACGGCAAGGCTGTCTTCGGGCCGGTCCGTGATCGTCATGGAGGTGTCGCATGGTAGTCGAGCCGGGACGTCTAGGATCCGGCCCCATGGATCCGGCGGCTAGCTAGCGGTTCTCACTCGGGCGAGACGTTTCCGGCCGCCACGACTGCGGGCCGTTCGTCTTGCCACAACCGCTAGCGCAACGGAGGTATCACCTGATGAATCGCCAGAACCTGTTCGCCGACGTGCCCTGGGACAGCGAGGACGACGAGACCGGCCTGGCCCGCCGGTCCTTTTGGCGTCCGGACAACGCCCGAATGGGAGCCACCTTGTGGGAGCTGAGGCCGGGCGCCGCGGGCATGCGTATGCACATGCACTACGGCGCAGAGGAGATGTTCTTCGTCCTCAGCGGCCGCCCCGTCTGGAGGAACATGGAAGGAGAGGAGCCGCTCGCTCCCGGCGACTTCGTGTGTTGCCCGGAAGGGCGGACCGGCGTGCACGCCTTCAGCAATCCGCACGACGAGCCTGCGCGGCTCCTCGCGATGAGTGCCGGCAGCTTCCCGGACGTGGTCGCCTACCCGGAGCACGATTACGCCTGGGTGGCCACGCGGGATCCCGATCCGGATTTCCCCGTCGGAGACGACCCCGGGATCATCGCCCGGTTCGAGTTCCGGATGGATCGGCCGGACGACCGAGTCAGCTGAGAAGGGGGCCGCGCGAGCGGCCCCTCTCACTGCTTTCACAGGAGGGGTTCAGGCCCGGCTCAGAGGGGCGCGCGAGTCTGGAGAGATCAGACAACGAGCCGCAAGGAGCGACATGTCCCTCGACACCGCCATCTTCCTCATCGCGATCCTCGACCTCGGCATCGTGCTCGCCGTCGCCGCGATCATGCTCGTCCCGTCCAGGCTCGACCGCCGCGAGGACGAGGCCGCTATCCACTCGATCGCGGTGCCTCTCAGCGAAGACCTCGCCGCCTAGGCGAGCGGCAGCGTGATGACGAAGGTCGCGCCGCCGCCAGGCGTCGGCGCGACCTCGGCCGTCCCTCCGTGCGCCTCGATCACGGCGGCGACGATCGAGAGCCCCAGGCCGACGCCGCCGCTCGCCCGCGAGCGCGACGTGTCGGCGCGGTAGAACCGCTCGAAGACGCGCGTCGCCTGGTCCTCCGAAAGCCCGGGGCCGTGGTCGGCGATGCTCAGCCTCGCGTGGCCGTCCACACGCTGGAGGTCGACCGAGACGGGCGTGCCGGGGGGCGTGTGCGACCGTGCGTTGGCGAAGAGGTTGTCGAGCACCTGGCGGAGGCGCGCCTCGTCGCCCGTCACCGTCGCCGGCTCGACCGAGACCTCGATGGAGCGGTCGGGCTCGACGACGCGGGCCGCGTCGACCGCCTCGCCGACGAGCTGCGCCAGATCGACGGGCTTCCGCTCGATCGGCCGTCCCTCGTCGAGGCGGGCGAGGAGGAGCAAATCGTCGACGAGCAGGCTCATCCGCTCCGACTCGCGCGTGATCCCGGACATCGACCGCTCGAGATCCTCCGGGCGGCTGGCGGCGCCCCGGCCAAACAGCTCGGCGTAGGCGCGCACCGCGGCCAGCGGCGTGCGCAGCTCGTGCGATGCGTCGGCGATGAAGCGCCGCAAGCGCCGGTCCGACGCCTCGATCCGGTCGAGCATCGTGTTGAGCGCGCTCCCGACCCGGCCGACCTCGGTCCGCGGATCGGGATGCTCGACGCGCCGGGAGAGGTCGCCGGCGGTGATCGCCTCCGCCGTCAGCTCGATCTCCCGCAGCGGGCGCAGCCCGAGGTGTACGACCCAGAGGCCGAGAGCGGCAAGCGCGGCGAGCACGGCCGCGGTCGCTAGAAGTTCGACCAGCGTCAGGCGGTGCAGAGTGCTGTCGACGTCCCCTAGTGAGCTGGCGATGATCAGCAGGTTGGATGACCCTGCGTCGACCGACGCGCGCACGCGGTACCTGCCGCCACCCGTCTCGGCCGGCACCGTGAAATAGCGTACGAGATCAGGGCCGTGCCGTTGCAGTCCGGTGACCGTCGACGGGAGCCTCGGCCCGGACGGCGCCCTCGTGCCCGGGAAGTGTGGGACTCCGGACGAGTAGAGCACTGTGCCGTTTGGCGAGCGAATCTGGACGTATTCGTTCGGCTGACCCGGGCCGTGCTCGAAGTCCTGATGCTCGGCGGCGACGTGGTCGGCGTCGAGCGTGTTGTCGACCCGCTGGAGCAGGAACGAGTGCAGCGACGAGTACGTGGCGACGTCAGCGGCGATCAACCCGAGCGCCGCGAGGAGTACGACGCCGAGCAGTAGCCGGGCCCGCAGCGAGAGCCGGCGCACCAGGCTACTCCTCGGTTTCGAGCATGTAGCCCGCTTGCCGGATCGTCCGGATCAGCGGCGGCCCGAGCGCGTCGAGCTTCTTGCGGAGGTAGCTGACGTACGTCTCGACGACGTTCGAGTTGCCGCCGAAGTCGTAGCGCCAGACGTTCTGCAGGATCTGCCCCTTCGAGAGGACGCGCCGCGGGTTGAGGAGGAAGTAGCGGAGCAAGGAGAACTCGGTCGCCGTCAGGTCGACCCGGGTCTCGCCGCGGCGAACCTCGTGCCGCGCCTCGTCCAGCGTCACGTCGGCGAACTGGAGCACGTCTCCGGGCAGGTCGCCGCTCGTGCGGCGCAGGATGGCCTGCACGCGCGCGACGACCTCGGCAAGGCTGAACGGCTTCGTGACGTAGTCGTCGCCGCCGGCCCTCAGCGCCTCGACCTTGTTCTCGACAGCGTCCTTCGCAGTGAGGAAGAGGATCGCCGTCTTGAAGCCGCGCTCGCGCAGCCGCCGGCCGACCTCCACGCCGTCGAGGTCGGGCAGCATCCAGTCGAGCACGACGAGATCCGGCTCGAAGTCGGTCACCGCCGAGATCGCGCCGCGGCCCGTCCCCTCCTCTCGCACCTCGAAGCCCTCGTAGCGGAGCGCCGTGGCGACCGCGTCCACGATCGACGGCTCGTCGTCGACGACGAGGATCCTGCCGCCGCCGTTCGGGCTCGTCTCGCTCATGATGGCACCCTGCCACCGCTTCCTGTGAATTACCTGGGAAAGCGCTCAACATCGATCCTCAGCACCTTCCCAGCACCGCCGAAGTGGGCTCCAACGCGGCGGCTGCATCGTGGTTCGTGAACCCGGGCGAGGCCCGGTCGAACGAAAGGAGCAACGATGCTCAGCAAGGTCAAGCAGGTCGCGCTCGGCGTGGCCGCCCTCACCGGCGCCGCCGTCGGCGGAGCCGCAGTCGCCGGCGCCGCGACCTCCCACTCCGGTACCACCACGACTCCCACGACGGCCGGGCAGCCGCCGCCGGCGTTCAGGAACATGCCGGCGCCGGGGACCGCGGCCCACGAGGACGCGGAGAAGCCGGTGACCGGCGACGACGCCGAGAAGGCGAAAGCGGCCGCGGTCAAGGCCGTCGGCGAAGGCACCGCCGGCGACGTCACAACCGACTACTTCGGCAAGGGGTACGAGGTGACCGTGACGAAGTCGGACGGGAGCACGGTCGAGATCCATCTCGATAGCTCGTTCCAGGTCATGCAGCACGGCCCGCCGGGCGGGGGCAGCCAGCCACCGCCGGCAGCGTTCGGAACCTTCAACTGAGCTCGGCGTGAGACGCAGGCCCGGGCGGGGGCCTACGTCCGCTCACTTGCCCAGCATGACCTCCGTGGCCTTGACGAGCACCGTGACGTCGTCGCCTTCGGCGAGCTCGAGGTGCTCTGCGCTCTCGCGGGTGATGGCGGCGACGATCGTCTGGCCCCCGATGTCGACCGTGATCTCGGACATGACCCCGCCGAGCTTGACGCTCGTGACCTTGCCGGGGAGCTGATTGCGGGTGCTTAGCTTCACTTCTCACCTCCGGTGGCGGATGGGCGGCTGGCGACGATACGCGTTCCAGTCGCCTTGAAGCTTGCATACGCTTGCCGGCCCGGCTCGAGGCCGAGCCTGTGCAGGGATTCGACGGTGATCTCGGCGCTGACCGGGCCGATCGTGACGCGCGCGCGGTTCCCCAGCTCTGTGACCGCGGTGATCGTTCCGGCGATCACGTTCATCGCGGAGTCGTCGGGACGGTGCGTCGACACCGTGACGTCCCAGGGGTAGACCGCGAGCGTGATCGCCCCATAGCCGCCGTCGGTCGTGGTGACCACGGTGCCGTCCTCGAGGCGCACGGCTGTGGTTGTGCCCTCGGGGCCGTCCGTCCACCCCTGGAGCAGGTTCGCGCCGGTGAAGGAGGCGACGAACGGGTCGGCCGGCTGCGCCACGAGCTCGGCCGGAGTGCCCTCCTGGCGGATGCGTCCCTCGACGAGCACGCCGACCCGGTCGGCCAGCGCGGCCGCGTCCTCGAAGTCGTGCGTCACAAGCAGGGTCGGGATCTCGAGACCGCCGAGCAGCTGCTGCAGCTCTGAACGCACGTCCGCCTTGGTATGGGCGTCGAGCGCGGCGAGCGGCTCGTCGAGCAGCAGGATCTCGGGGTCGCGCGCGAGGGCGCGGGCGAGCGCGACGCGCTGGCGCTCGCCGCCCGAGAGACTGCCGGGACGAGCGTGCTCGAGGTGACGGATCCGGAAGCGGTCGAGGTACTCGTCGGCCTCGTGGCGGCGCGCGTACTCGACGTTCTGGCGCACGGTCAGGTGGGGGAACAGTGCGTAGTCCTGGAAGACGAGCCCGACGCGCCGCTCCTCCGGCCGCATGGAGATTCCACTCTCTGCGTCGAACCAGGTCTCGTCGTTACACCGGATCGCGCCTCCGGCCGGCTTGACGAGCCCGGCGATCGCGTTGAGCACGGTGCTCTTCCCGGCGCCCGAGGGGCCGACGAGCGCGAAGGTCGAGTCGACCGCGAGACTCAGGCGGAGCTCGAAAGCCCGAAGAGGGACGGTGACCTGCTCGAGGGTGAGCGTTGCCATGTGAGTGCGATTCTGAGCGTCAGGAGCAGGAGGGCGCTGATCAAAACCAGCACGCCGCCCATCGCGAGCGTCGTGTCGAAGTTCACGTCGAACTCGGCGTAGATCGCGAGCGGCAGCGTCTGCGTGACCGCTCGCAGGCTCCCCGCGAACATGATCGTCGCCCCGAACTCCCCGAGTCCCCGGGCGAAGGAGAGGGCGAGTCCGGCGATCAGCCCGCCGCGGGCGAGCGGCAGCACGACGCGGAAAAAGGTGCGGACGGGCCCGGCGCCGAGCGTGCGAGAAGCGGCCGTCAGGTGAGGATCGGTCGCCTCGAAGCAGGCAATCGCCTGGCGGATGTAGAGCGGACTCGCCACGTAGGCGACGGCGACGGTGACCGCGGCCTGGGTGAACGCAAGCTCGATCCCGAGCCCGCGTAGGCTGGAGCCGAGCAGCCCGAACCGGCCGAGTGCCGCCAGCAGGCCGACTCCGGCGACCGCCGGCGGGAGGACGAGCGGCAGCTCGACAAGCGTGATGGCGAACGAGCGCCCCGTGAACCGGCGCGTCGCGAGCAGATAGGCGGTCGGCGTGCCGAAGAGGACGATCAGCGCCTGGGCGATCAGGCTCGTCTTCAGGCTGACGATCAGCGCGTCCGTGACGACGGGGTTCGAGAGCTGGTCGAGCACCTTCCCCGGCGAGGTGTGGACGAAGATGCCGACGATCGGCAGCAGCAGGAAGGCGAGCGTCAGGACCGCAACGGCAACGAACAGGCCGTAGCCGATCGCGCGCTTCAACTAGTTCTTCTTCGTCGGCTTGACGCGCGCCAGGAAGCCGAAGTTGTGCAGTTTCCTCTGCCCGGCCTTGCTCAGCACCCGCTTGATGAAGGCCTGCGCGTCGGTCTTGTCGCTGCTGTGGGAGACGACGCAGATCCCGTACTGCACCTTGGGCTGCGCCCAGGCGGGAACCTTGATCACGGTCACCTTTCCGGGGACCGTCTTCGCGTCGGTCGAGTAGACGAAGCCGGCATCGGCCTCGCCAAGCGCGACCTTGGCCAGCACCTCACGCACGTCCGTCTCCTGGCTGACGACGTTCTTCAGCACGGCGGACGAGAGGTTCATGTTCTTCAGGACCTGCAGCGTGTAGCTGCCGACGGGCACACCGGGCGCGGCGATGTCGAGCTTGACCCCCGACTTCGTGAGGTTGTAGATGCTGTGGATGTTGGCCGGGTTCGAATTGGGCACGACGATCACGAGCGTGTTCCGCGTGAAGACGACGGGCTTCGAGCACAGGCCGGACTGGAAGAGCTGGATCGGGAGCGTCATGTTGGCCGAGGCGAACACGTCCGCCGGCGCGCCCTGCTTGATCTGCGCGGCAAGCGCGTTCGACCCGCCGAAGGAGTACTTCTCGGTCTTGTCGATCGCCGGGAACACGTTGGTCAGCGAGGCGGCGGCGTACACCGTGATCTGCGACCGCGCCGCTCCGTGCCGTGTTGCGGACGCGGCCGGCGCGGCGAGAAGCGCGAACAGGGAGAGGAAGACGACGGTGCGCTTCATCTAGCTCTGCACCATCACGTTCGTCGACTTGACGATCGCGGTCGCGGCCATTCCCTTCCTCAGCCGCAACTCCTCGACCGCGTCCCGGGTCACGATCGCGACCAGCCGGACGGGGTCGGCGACAACGAGCTCCACCTGTGCCATGAGTCCCTCCACTTTCACGTCGGTCACGGTCGCCTGGAAGCGATTGCGGGCGCTGAGATGAGCACCCTGCGCGTCGCCGCGGATCCGGTCGATCTCCTGCGCCGACACGAGCCGCCGGTTGTTGTCGTCGCGCGTCACCCGGAGACGGCCGGCGCGATCCCAGCGCCGCAGCGTGTCGAGACTGATCCCCAGCGCCGCCGCCGCCTCGCCTGCCGTGTATTCCTGCTTGGCCATCAGCTCTCGAACCGGTCGAGGGCATCCGACGCCGCGGCCATCTGCAGCGCAGGCGCGAATGCCCTGCCGACTACACCCCCGCCCGCAAGCTCCGCCAGCGCGCCTGCATGCTGCGCCTCGTTCGCCGCGATCTGCCCGATCGGCAGCCGCAGCTCCGGCGTCTCGACGTTCTCGACCGCCCCGAGATAGGCGCCGAGGAGCAGACGCTCGATCTGCTCGGCCAGCCTCAGGATCGAAGCCTGGCTGCGGAAGCTCTTCCTCGGATAGGTGAAGTCGATGTCGCCGGACGTGGCGGGCGTCCCCCCCGCAGCCGTCAGCACGCCCGCCAGCTTGGTGTAGTGCGCCTTCTCGTCCGCCCGCATCTTGCGAAGCACGGGACGCGCGTCGTGCCGCAGCTTGCCGCTTGCCAGCGCCGTGCCCTGGAAGTCCAGAGCCAGCAGCTCGGCCGCGATCAGGAGGCGCAGATAGGCGAGGTCGGCGTCGGGGATCGTTGCGGCCGAGGCGGCGCCGGCGAATGCCGTCAGCCCGGACGCCGATACGAGCAGCGCGCCGCCGCCAACAGCCCCGCGACGCAACAAACCTGCTCTCGTGAACTCAGTCGACACGATCCCCTCGCCTCGTTGAATGCCGATGCATTGCCTATGCGATTTGCGAGGATATAGGAGTGCAGTCGACACGAGTAGGATCAACCGCATGACCGCAGCCGACCTGATGCTGCGCAACCCGAAGACGCTGGCCGGGAACGCCTCGGTCGCCGAGGTGCGCGACCAGCTCGCCAATCCGAAGGTGCAGATGGTTCTACTCGCGGACGGTGAAGTCTTCAGAGGAGCGGTCACGGCGATTCCGGATGGAGCCGCGCCCGCCGACCTCGCGCTCGATTACGCCGTGGACGAGCCCGAGACGCTCCCGCCCGACGCCTCGGCCGACGAAGCGTTCGAGCGCGCCTCCGCCAACCCCCACCGCCGCGTGATCGTGCTCGACGCCGACGACAACCTCGTCGGCCTGCTCTGCCTCAACCAGAACCGCACCGGCTTCTGCAGCTGAAAGGGCTTGTCCGCGCCGGATTTCGCGGGTAATCTTCGCCCGTCTTGGGGGCGGCGCTACCGATCTTCTTCGGCGAGGACGATCCGGAGGCGCCGGAGGCGCACCGGAGGGACCACTCGCGGCTTTCGCCGGCTACGGGGGGCGAGCCGACCGAGGGCGAGGCGAGCCAGCCGCAGGTGCTCGTCGTCGAGGACGACCCGGCGATGCAGATGCTCGTTGCCTTCAACCTACGCGTGGCGGGCTTCGACGTGAGCACGGCCTCGACCGGCCGCGAGGCGCTCGCGCGCGCGCCGGAGCAGCGCTTCGACCTCATCCTGCTCGACGTGATGCTGCCCGATCTCGGCGGCTTCGAGGTCGCGGAGGAACTGCGCGCGGCCGAGCCGACGCGCGACGTCCCGCTCGTATTCGTGTCAGCGCGCACGTCGCCCGCCGATCTCGCACGCGGGCGCGCAGCAGGAGCCGTCGACTACGTGACGAAGCCGTTCGACCCCGTTCGGCTCGCGGACCGGCTCCGTGAAGATCTCGACGAGCTTGCCCGGGGGAGCGCCGACGACGTCTGGGAGCTCCGTTTTGGCCGAGACTGACCCCGATCGAGTCGCACGACAGCCGGTCTTCGGGGCGCTGGCCCTGCTGATCCTGGTCATCCTCGCGCTCGTCGCAGCGGGAGTATTCGCGACCTGGCGGATCTACTCGCTCGGAAACCACCGCTTCATCGACCAGGCCGGGCCGTTCTTCGCGGTCACGGAGGACCTCGCCAACGAGATGCTGAACGAGGAAACGGGCGTGCGCGGCTATGTGCTCACAGGCGACCCGGCGACGCTGAGGCCCTATCACCAGGGACGCAAGCTCGTCGGCCAGGAGCTCGCGCTGATCAAGAAGGACCAGTCGTTCAACCCGCGCATCCCGCACGACCTCGCGGCGATGACCAAGGAGGTGAACGCGCTTCAGAAGTACTACGCCCACCAGATTGCGCTCGTGCGCAGCGGCCCGGCCGGGCAGCGGCGTGCCGCAAGGAACACGCTGGTCGGGAAGGACCACTTCGACCACCTGCGTGGCGCTTCGAGGGCGCTGATCGCCGACGCCGCGGCCGTCGTCCAGCGGTCGCACGACGAGCAGCGCAGCACGCTCGTTGGCTCGTTCGTGTTTCTCGGCATCATCGGCGCGCTCGCGCTCGCGCTCACGATCGGGCTCCTGCTCTCGGTGCCGCGACGGCTACTCGGGCTCGTGCGTGAGGAGCGCGATGCGCGGCAAGAGGCGCAGGAGGGCGCGGACGCGGCTCGCGCGCTCGCGCACGTGCGGGACGCCGTGCTGCTGCTCGATGCGGACGGAGCGGTGCGCTACGCGAATCCCGCTGCGAACTCTCTGCTCGCCGGTGTTGAGATCGGAGGAGTGCTCGAGGAGCTCGGGCACGGCAACGTCACGGCGGCGGGGCCGCGTCCGGTCTCTCTCGCAGGCCGAGAGCGGTGGCTGACGTTTGCGGAGACGCCGTTCGACGGCGGACGGGTCGTCGTCCTGCGGGACGTGAGCGAGGACATGCGTCTGGAGCGGCTGCGCGCCGACTTCGTGGCCACGGCAGCTCACGAGCTACGCACCCCGCTTGCGGCGGTGTACGGGGCCGTGCGGACGCTACGGCACTCCAAGCACGAGCTCAGCGAGGAGATGAGCACGCAGTTCCTCGCGATGATCGAGGACGAGGCCGAGCGGCTGAAACTCGTCATGGACCAGCTTCTCGTCTCGGCACAGCTCGACCGCGACGAGGTCACCATGCACCGTGAGGCCGTGGACCTCGCCGAGCTCTGCAAGAGCATCGCAGGCACGGTCGAGCTCCGGAAGCCGGAGTCGATCGAGCTCGCCGTGCGAGCGCCCGAGGACGTGGTCGAGGTCGACGCCGACGGCGAACGGCTCCGGCAGGTGGTTGCGAACCTGCTCGACAACGCGATCAAATACTCCCCGGGCGGAGGCCGCGTCGAGGTGCGCGTCGGCATGCAGGGCGGGAGCGGCACGATAGAGGTCGCCGACCAGGGCCTCGGGATTCCCGCCCATGAGCAGCAACGGATCTTCGAGAAGTTCTACCGCCTCGATCCGTCGATGACGCGCGGGATCGGCGGTTCCGGGCTCGGGCTCTACATCAGCCGCGAGCTCGTCCGGCACATGGGCGGCGAGATCATCGTCGATTCGCAGCTCGGCGAGGGATCGACGTTCACGGTGCTCCTGCCGCTCGCGCATGTCCCGCGGCTGCGCCGCGAGGAGAGCGCGGCGGTATCCCGCACCGCAGACCGAGCCGGCTCGAGCTAGCGCGTACGCGCGGCGATGGAGCTAGTCGGACTCGAACCGACGACCTCCTGGGTGCGATCCAGGCGCTCTCCCAGCTGAGCTATAGCCCCGCGAACGGCCCCAGTGTAGCTAGGCCGTTTGCCGTTTCTCGTCCAGCCTTCCGTCGCGGATCGTCGCCGCCATCTCCTTCGACTCGTCGCGATAGAAGCTTCCGTCCTCGAACTCGATCCAGGGGAACTGCTTCTGGCCCGTCTGCTCGAGCGTCCGTTCGCGGCTCGAGCTCTTGAACGACGAGCCCTCCTTGACGACTTCGTACTCGACCCGCGACTCGTCCAGCGCCTTCTGGACCCGCCAGCAGGGATGGCCGCCGACCTTGACCCACATGACGCTACAGCGGTGCAGCTTCACTGCCATCTTTTCCTCCTTCGCTCCCGGCGGTCCTACGATACGAGCGTGCGCGCGGTTTACGAAATCCGGCCGCCGGCCTGGGGCGAGACGCTCGTGATCCTCCAGTCGGTGAGCCTGCCCGAGGGCCCGGAGCGCGTGCGGGCGCGCGTGGTCGACGTGGATGGAGAGCGCGTCACCGTGGAGTTTCCGGCGCTCGACGGCGAGACGAGCCCTGAGCAGCTCCTGGCCGCCTGCGTCGCCGGCGAGTGGGCGGACCGCGGCGACTTCGAGCGGTGCCGCCTCGTCGAGGTGGCGTGGCCGGAGGGGCTGCCGGGCCCGGCGTTTCCTGCCGCGGTGGGAGTCTCCGTCGGTGCCATCGTCAAGCCGGCGCTCGGCCTGGCACCGGAGGAGGCGGCCGCGGTCGCGGCGGAGCTCGCGGCGGGTGGCGCATTGCTGGTCAAGGACGACGAGCTGCAACGGTCGTCGCCGGATCGCGTTCGGGCGATCAACGCTGCGATCCCCGAGCACGTCCTCTACGCGGCGAACGTCACGGGCGGGGACGTCGAGGCGATCGTCGCGGCGGGCGCGCGTGCCTTGATGGTCAACGGCTTCATCGCCGGCCTCGGCTCGATCGGGCGGCTGCGCGAGTACGGCCTCCCGATCTTCGTCCACCGCGTCGGTTCGGCCTTCTGGCGCCGCGGCGGCCCGGTCTCGGTGTCGGCGCGCGTCATCGCCGAGCTGACGCGGCTGCTCGGCGCGGACTACGTGCAGGTCGGCTCTTTCTCGCCGCGCACCTTCGACACGGACGACGAGGTGCGGGAGCAGATCGAAGCCGCACGGCCCGCGACGGCCGTGATCGGTGGAGGAATCGGCGCCGACAACGCACGAGAGCAGCTCGAGCTTGCCGACACGTGCGAGGGCGTCATGCTCCTGCTCGGCTCCGCCGCCTACGCTCACCCGGACGGTGTCCGGGCGGGCGTCGCGGCTGCCGTCGAGGCGATCGCGAGCTAGGCCGCGAAGAGCGTCAGGTCCGGCTCGCGCTCGCCCCGCAGGACGGCAAGGTCGAGCGCCACGCAGCGGATCCCGCGCGACTCGGCGAGCGCGACGGCCTGCGGCTTCAGCCGCTCAGCGGCAAGGATCCCGCGGCAGCTCTCCTTCGCCGGATCGCGCCGGATGAAGTCGAGGTAGCGCGTCAGCTGCTCCACTGCCTCGATCGTCCCGATCCGCTTGACCTCGACCGCGATCCACTCGCCCTCGGCGCCGCGGCACATGAGGTCGACCGGCCCGATCTCGGTCTGCCACTCGCGCCGCACGAGCGTCAGCGGCTCGCCGAGCGCGTCGGGCGCAGCCGCGAGCGCCTCCTGCAGGTCGCGCTCCACGCCGTCCTTCTGCAGCGCCGCCGACTCCCCCATGTCATGCTCGACGTCGCTCAGCACCTCGAGCAGCCGGATCTCGAGCGCGTCGTCGCTCTTCGGCTTCGTCACGACGAGCCGGTCACCCTCGTCGGCGAGGAAGGTCGGAGCGGTCATCCAGTTGAGCGGCTTGTAGCCACCGGCGTCGTCGTGCACGAGCACGGAGCCGTCGGCCTTGAGCATCAGGAGCCGCACCGCCTCCGGCAGAAGGGCCGAGACGCGGCCGGCGTACTTCACCTCGCAGCGGGCGACGATCAGGCGCACGCCGGGCAACCTACTGTCCGTTTCGGACATGGCCGGAACCAGGTTCCGGACGTGTCCGTTTCAGCTGCGTTCGACGCGCGAGCCGCCGACGATCGACTCGGTTCCGTCGTCGAAGCGCACCCACGCCTTGCCGTTGCCGTCGTAGTCCGGGGACCAGACCAACAGCGTCGCCGGGCGGCCGCCGACGGTGACCTGCTCGGTTCCCTCGGGCTCTGCGCCGCTCCAGACCTTGATGAACGGATTGTCTCGGCGCTCGCGCCCGATCGTCGTCTCCTCCGTGTGCCCGGGCAGGACGCGGGTCGTGTCTGGCAGTTCGAGCAGGACCTCCATGACCGACCGGCGAACGGCGTCGACCTCGCCGCCGCCGACGGCGTCGCGGAACAAGGTGTCACCGGTCGCGACGAGCCCGTCGTCGATGACGAACGAGAGACCGTCGTCCGAGTGGCCGGGGGTCCGCAAGGCGCGCACTGCCAGTCCATCCCACTTCCACTCGCCCGGCTCCGCGAGCACCGGGATCGAGTAGCGGCTCGCGAGCGCTGCCTCGTTCTCGACGTGATCGTGGTGCGCATGCGTCCGTAACAGCGCGACAGGCCTCTTCCCCCACCGCTCGACCGCCTCGACGAGCGGCGTCACGTCCGCCCCGGAATCGACGAAGACCGCCGCCTCGCCTTCCTCGGGAGCGACCGCGAAGGCGTTCGACAGCCAGTCCGGATGCATGCTCCGCGCGACGAGCACGGCAGCTAGGCTAAACGCATGGCGGGCCTCATGTCGCGCACAGCGCTGATCATCAAGTCGAAGTACTCCGCGCTCCTGAACCGATCCGAGAACCCGACGCAGACGCTCGACTACTCGTACGAGCAGATGCTCGAGCAGCTCCAGAACGTCAAGCGCGGCACCGCCGACGTGGTGACGGCCAAGAAGCGGATCGAGCTGCAGCAGCAGAAGCTCGAGCAGAACGTCGTCAAGCTCGAGACGCAGGCGCGCCAGGCCGTCTCCGCGAACCGCGAGGACCTTGCCCGGCAGGCGCTCGAGAAGAAGGCGATCGCGCAGGGGCAGCTGCAGGACATGGACGGCCAGGTCACGCAGCTCGAACAGCAGCAGCAGCAGTTGATCGAGTCGCAGCAGGCCCTCCAGTCGAAGATCGAGTCCTTCCGGTCGCAGAAGGAGATCCTCAAGGCGCAGTACTCCGCGGCCGAGGCGCAGGTCAAGGTCGGCGAGGCGGCGACCGGGATCGGCAAGAACATGCAGGACACGGGTCTCGCGATCGAGCGCGCGAAGGACAAGACCGAGCAGATGCAGGCGCGTGCCTCGGCGATCGACGAGCTCACGTCGAGCGGGGCGCTCGAGGACTTCACGACCGGCGACCAGACCCAACTCGACCGCGAGCTCGCGCAGATCTCCTCGTCGGCGCAGGTCGACGACGAGCTCGCGAAGCTCAAGGCAGAAGTCGGCTCCGGTGGCGCGCAGAAGGAAATCGCGGCCGGCGACGGCGAGCCTGCCACCGACGCGGCGGATGAGCAGCCGGCGGCGCAGCCCGCCGACGAGTCCAGCAAGTCCTGACCCGCTTCGGCGACATCCTCTTCGGGCGCAAGAAGCTGCAGGAGCCGGCGGCCGACCGGATCTTCGCACTCTCGACTGCGGCGATCACGCTCGATACGGCGTGCTCGCTCAAGCCCGCCGGCGCGGGCGCGGTGATCTTCAAGCCCCTGTCGGCCGGCGAGTTCGACCAGGCGGAAAGGGACATCGACGAGCTGCTCCAGGGCATCTCGAAGGAGGCGGGCTCGACGCTCGACCGGAAGACCGACTCGTTCGGCTACCAGTGGCTGATCGTCCGCGACGCCGACATCGAGGACCAGGTCGCCGGCGTCCATGCCGTCGCCTCGGAGCTCGAGGCGCGCGGTTTTGGCGGTCAACTCCTTGCCGCCGCCTTCCGCTTCGACGGCGAAGAGCATCCCGTTTACTGGATCTACGGCTTCAAGACCGGCACGTGGTGGCCGTTCATCCCCACGGGCAAGGAGCAGGAGCGGGACAACGCCCGGGAGCTGGAGCTGAAGGCAAAGCTCGAGCCGGAGCTACCGATCGAGCCGGACCTCGGCCGCTGGCTCGCGCTCTTCGACGCCCCGATCTAGGCGACGGGGCGGCCCATCTCGCGGGCGATCTCGGAAAGGGCCGCGATGCGCTTCTCGAGCGGCGGGTGATCCATCAGCCACTCGCTCATCTGGCTCTTCCAGTTGGTCGGGATGATGAAGAAGGCATTCATGCCCTGGACCTCGCGCAGGTCGCGCTGCGGGATCTGCACGATGTCGCTCGAGATCTTCTGGAGCGCGCTCATCAGGTTCTCGGGCGTGCCGGTGATCAGCGCCGAGCCGCGGTCGGCCGCGTACTCGCGGTAGCGGGAGATCGTCCGGATCAGGACGAAGCTGACCGCGTAGGTGATGATGGCTACGGCGGTGACGATCAGCCAGACCGGCACCTGGTTGTTGTTGTTGTTCCGGCCGCCGCCGCCGAAGCCGCCGAACATCCCGGCGTAGAGCCCGAACCGGGTCAGCAGCGCGGCGAGCATCGCGAAGAAGCTCGCGACCGTCATGACGAGGACGTCGCGATTCGCAACGTGCGAGAGCTCGTGGGCGAGGACGCTCTCGACCTCCTTCGGCTCGAGCCGGCGCCACAGCCCCGTCGTAACCGCGACAACTGCGTGCTCCGGGTTTCGGCCAGTGGCGAACGCGTTCGGCACGTCCGTGTCGACGACCGCCACCTGCGGCTTGGGGAGTCCTGCCATCGCGCAGAGGCGCTCCACCATCGCGTGCAACTCCGGCGCCTCGTCGGCCGAGACGATCTTCGCCCCTGAAGCAGCGAGCGCGATCTTGGCCGAGGTGTAGTACTGGAAGAAGGCGAGACCGACGACGATCACGAGCAGCGGGGCGAGCCCGATGTTCAGGAAGTAGAAGAGAGCAAGAGCGAAGCCGACATAGAGCAGGCCGAGCAGGCCGCCCGTGAAGAGCATCCGCAAGGAGAGGCCACGATCGCGGCCAAATGATCTGCGTTTCATGGGACCAATGGTACTCAGCGGGTCAGGTCTGCCGGTTCCCGCGCCCGCGGTCTTAGCGCTTCATTAGAGTCTCGCAGCGGTGGGCCGCCGACCTCTTGTCATCGCCGCCGCGCTGCTCTGCGCCGTCGTGTTCGCGGGCTGCGGCTCCGAGGGCGTCTCCTCGCCCACGCCGAACACCGTGATCGGCACCGTCGCGGCCGCTCCGACGTTCCCGATCGTCCCCGCGTTCCATCTCAAGGGCGACCCGAACAAGGGGAAGGCGGTGTTCGCGAGCTCCGGCTGCGGAAACTGCCACACGCTCAAGGCCGCGAACTCGACCGGCACCATCGGGCCGAACCTCGACACGCTGAAGCCCGACTATCGCGCGGTCACCGCGCAGGTGACGAACGGCGGCGCCCAGATGCCGGCCTTCAAGAGCACGCTCAGCACACAGCAGATCGCGGACGTCGCCGCCTACGTCGTCACGTCGACCGGCGGCACGGTGCCGTAGAGCTCCCGGCGGGCTTCCCGGCGCGCGTCGCCGCCTTCGCGCTCGACCTCGACCGCACGCTGATCGCCGAGGACGGCGTGCTCCGGCCCCGTACCCGTGAGGCGCTGCACCGCACCAGGGCGACCGGCGCTCACGTCGTCGTCGTCACCGGCCGCATGTTCCGGGCGGTGCGACCGTACCTCGAGCAGGCGGGGCTCGACGATCTCGTCGTCTGCTACCAGGGCGCTGTCGTCGCCGACCCGACGAGCGGCGACTTCCTGCTCCACGTGCCGATCCCGCTGCCGGAGGCCCGGGAGGCGATGGAGGCCGTGCTCGCGGCCGGGTTCCACCTCAATTGCTACGTCGACGACCTCCTCTACGTCGCCGAGGTGACGCTGGAGGCTCGCCGCTACGCCGACTTCCAGAACCTCGAGATCCGCGCCGTCGGCGACCTCCGCGCCTGGCTCGACCGCCCGCCAACGAAGCTCGTTGCCGTCGGCGACCCCGACGCGCTCGACGCGCTCGAGAAGGAGCTGAAGCCGCGTTTCGCCGGGCGCCTGTTCATCTCCAAGTCGCTCCC